>JAEEMQ010000008.1 GCA_016283295.1 Alphaproteobacteria bacterium | reverse complement strand
TAAAGACGGCGGAGCCGGATTTCGAGGGTTTGACGCCAAGCGAATATGGCGAAAGCCATTGAGCGCGAAGGAAACGCGAAGCGGAACAATCCGACCCTCGCTACCAGATACAAAAAGACCTCCCTTTACGGGAGGTTTTTTGTATCTGCGAGGTGTCGGATTTGAAGCAACGAAGGAGTTGGTTCGACAAGGAGCCGCCGGCAGACGGAAGTATGCCGGTCAACTTCAGCTGATAGGCGACGCAGGTCGTGAGGGCATTTATGCCCGAAGGACAATCCGACCACCTCCCTTTACGGGAGGTCTTTTGATATCTGCGAGGTGTCGGATTTGAAGCAACGAAGGAGATGGTTCGACAAGGAGCCGCCGGCAGACGAGAGTATGCCGGTCAGCTTCAGCTGGTGACAGCGGAGAGTAAAATGGTAGCAAAAGAAAAAAACTCCCTCGAATGAAGCCATCGAGGGAGATTTTTTTTGTGTTCAATCAGAAAGGATTTATTCAGCTTCCGTCATTTCCGGAGCGGCGTTACCCTCCGCTTCCAGCAAAGCCTGTTGCTTTTGTGCATTGGCTTCCGCTTCCTGACGACGCATTTCCAAAATTTCCTTATCGTTCTGCGCCGCAACTTTCTTGAGCGAGCGCAAAACGCTACCGGTACCGGCCGGAATCAAACGACCGACAATCACGTTTTCTTTGAGGCCGGTCAAGGTATCAACTTTACCTTCAACCGCAGCCTCGGTCAAAACGCGGGTAGTCTCTTGGAAGGAGGCTGCCGAAATAAACGACTTGGTCTGCAAACTGGCCTTGGTAATACCGAGTAAAATGTCATCGGCTTTGGCCGGTTCGCCGCCCTCAGCGATAATCTTTTGATTTTCGGCTTCAAACACATCGCGGTCAACCTGTTCGCCCACCAGGAAAGTGGTGCTGCCGGCGTCGGTAATTTCTACCTTCTTCAGCATTTGCGAAACAATTACTTCGATGTGCTTATCGTTAATTGCCACACCTTGCAGACGGTAAACGGCCTGAACTTCCTGAACCAGATATTCGGCCAATTTTTCCACGCCCAACACACGCAAGATATCGTGCGGAGCCGGCGTGCCGTCAACCAGCAAATCGCCCTTCTTTACCTTATCGCCGTCTTGAACTACCAAACGACGTCCCTTCGGGATAAGATATTCGATTTCGCGGCCTTCGTTATCTTCGTCAATGACCTTAATGCGTTGTTTAGCCTTATAGTCCTTGCCGTATTCAACAATACCGTCAATATCGGAGATAATTGCCGGATCCTTCGGACGACGGGCTTCGAACAACTCGGCCACACGCGGCAAACCACCGGTAATATCTTTTGTTTTGGTGCTTTCTCTCGGAATACGGGCAATAACGTCACCGACATGAACTTCGGTATCTTTATCAACGTTCAAAACCGCATCCGGAGACAGATAATAACGAACTTCCTTACCGGAATCGTAGGTTACATGCTTGCCCTTGCCGTTTTTGAGCATAACGCTCGGTTTCAAGCCCGAATATGCACCCGAACCGGACTGCCAATCGATAACCGTCTTGGAGCTGATACCGGTGGTTTCATCCATGGTTTCTTTAACCGAAACGTTCGGAATCAAGTCAACCAGCTCGGCCTTACCGGCTTTTTCGGAAATAATCGGCGTCATGAACGGGTCCCACTCGGCAACTTTTCTACCCTTCTCCACCTCGGTACCTTCGGCAACCAAAATCTTGGCGCCGTACGGAACGTGGTGGCGGGATTTTTCACGGCCCTGCTTATCTTGAATAACGATATCGCAGTTACGCGACAAGATAATCAGATTACCTTCCGAATTTTCAACCGTATGCGTATTTTCCAATTTCAAAATACCAGAGAACGGTACTTCAATCATCGATTGTTCGGCCGACTTGGAAGCGGCACCGCCGATGTGGAACGTACGCAGGGTTAATTGGGTACCCGGCTCGCCGATGGATTGAGCGGCAATAACACCGACGGCTTCGCCGATGCTGACCGGATTACCTCTGGCCAGGTCACGACCGTAGCAGGCGGCGCAAACACCGTGTTCGCTTTCGCAGGTCAATACCGAACGGATTTTAACCTGTTCAACGCCGGCTTTTTCAACCTTATCAACGTCGGCTTCGTCAATCAGCTTACCTTTAACCACCAGAACTTCGCCGGTTTCCGGATTCAAGATATCTTCCTGAGCCGTACGACCTAAAATACGCTCGCCGATGGTGGCAATAACCTGACCGCTGTCAACTACCGGACGAACGATAATACCGCGCTCGGTACCGCAATCGGTTTCGGTAATAACCACATCTTGGCCGACGTCAACCAAACGACGGGTCAGATAACCGGCGTTGGCCGTCTTCAAAGCGGTATCGGCCAAACCTTTACGCGCACCGTGGGTTGAGTTAAAGTATTCCGACACCGTCAAACCTTCTTTAAAGTTAGAGATAATCGGTTGTTCGATAATTTCACCGGACGGTTTAGCCATCAAACCGCGCATACCTGCCAACTGGCGCATTTGTGCCGCACTACCGCGGGCGCCGGAATCGGCCATCATGAACACGGAGTTATACGAACCGTTAACCGGCTTGGAGATGTTCTCCATCATCGCGTTGGCGACTTTATCGGTGTAAGAGGCCCAAATATCAACCACTTTGTTGTATTTTTCGCCCTTGGTAATCAAACCGTTTTGGTACTGCTGTTCAAATTCAGCCACCTGAGCCGAAGCTTCGGCAATCATTTCCTGCTTTTTGGCCGGAACAATCAAGTCATCCTTACCGAACGAAATACCGGACAAGCAGGCGTATCTGTAACCCAATCCCATAATGGCATCAGCCATGATACAGGTTTCTTTACCGCCGCAAACACGATATACTTCGTCGATAATCTGCGAAATTTGCTTCTTTTTAACCAAACGGTTCACCAGCGAGAACGGAACGCCCTCTTTCTTCGGCAAAATGTCGGAAACGATGATACGTCCCGGAGTGGTTGCCACAATACCTTTGGTAAATTTGCCGTCATCGCCGACATATTCCATACGGCATTTAATTTTGGCATGCAAATCAACCGCTTTGGCGTTCAAAGCCAACATACATTCTTCCGGACTGGAATAAATGCTGCCTTCGCCGACCATACCGTCCGCTTCATAGGTCAGGTAATAAATACCCAAAACCATATCTTGCGACGGCACGATAATCGGTTTACCCGAAGCCGGCGACAAAACGTTGTTTGAAGACATCATCAACACGCGCGCTTCCAGCTGAGCTTCAATCGAAAGCGGAACGTGTACGGCCATTTGGTCACCGTCGAAGTCAGCGTTAAATGCGGTACAAGCCAACGGGTGCAAGTGAATTGCCTTACCTTCAACCAATACCGGTTCATAAGCCTGAATACCCAAACGGTGCAAGGTCGGAGCACGGTTCAACAATACCGGGTGCTCGCGGATAACTTCTTCCAAGATATCCCAAACTTCCGGACGCTCTTTTTCTACCATACGCTTGGCCGCCTTAATGGTGGTAGCGTGACCGTACAGTTCCAATTTGGCGTAAACAAACGGCTTAAACAATTCCAAAGCCATTTTCTTCGGCAAACCGCATTGGTGCATTTTGAGTTCCGGACCGACGGTAATAACCGAACGACCGGAGTAGTCAACACGTTTACCCAAAAGGTTTTGACGGAAACGACCCTGCTTACCTTTAAGCATATCGGCCAAAGATTTAAGCGGGCGCTTGTTGGTACCGGTGATGGCACGACCGCGACGGCCGTTATCAAATAAGGCATCAACCGATTCCTGTAACATACGTTTTTCGTTGCGAACAATGATGTCCGGAGCGTGCAATTCAATCAAACGTTTCAAACGATTGTTACGGTTAATCACACGACGATACAAATCGTTCAAATCCGAGGTGGCAAAACGGCCGCCGTCCAACGGAACCAGCGGACGCAAATCAGGCGGAATAACCGGCAATACGGTCAGAATCATCCATTCCGGCTTAGCATTGGAGTGAATGAAAGCTTCCACCAATTTCAGGCGTTTAACCAACTTTTTGCGTTTGGCTTCGGAAGTTGTTTCCTGCAATTCCAGACGCATGGCATCGCGCTCAACTTCCAAATCGATATTGGAAAGAATTTCACGCAGCGCTTCGGCACCGATACCGGCTCTGAACGCATCTTCGCCGTATTTATCGATGGCATCCTGATATTCCTCTTCGGTCATCAACTGATTGATTTGCAAATCGGTCAAACCCGGCTCAATCACAATATAGTTTTCAAAATACAGTACGCGTTCCAACGACTTTTCCGGAATATCGGTCAAGGTCGAAATACGCGACGGCAAAGATTTCAAAAACCAAATGTGTGCCACCGGTGCAGCCAATTCGATATGTCCCATTCTTTCGCGGCGAACTTTGGAAAGTGTAACTTCCACACCGCACTTTTCGCAGACAATACCGCGGCTCTTCATGCGTTTATATTTACCGCACAAGCATTCGTAGTCCTTAACCGGACCGAAAATGCGTGCACAGAACAAACCGTCTTTTTCCGGCTTAAACGTACGATAGTTAATGGTTTCCGGCTTTTTAACCTCACCATAAGACCATGAACGAATCTGTTCCGGAGAAGCAATCGAGATTTTAATTGCCTCAAAACTGTCAGCCGCTAACTGTTGCTGATCCATTACATTTACTAATTCATTACTCATTCTCTAAACTCCTCCGAATTATGCGTCATCTTCGTTTAACATTTCAACATTTAAGCACAAAGATTTGATTTCTTTTACCAACACGTTGAATGATTCCGGAATACCGGTATCAAAGCTGTCTTCGCCGGCAACAATGGCGTCATAAACTCTGGTTCTGCCGTCAACGTCATCGGATTTAATGGTAAGCATTTCCTGCAGCGTATAAGCCGCACCGTAGGCTTGCAACGCCCACACTTCCATTTCGCCGAAACGTTGGCCGCCGAATTGAGCCTTACCGCCCAAAGGTTGCTGCGTAACCAAACCGTAAGGACCGACCGAACGTGCGTGCATCTTTTCATCAACAATGTGGTGAAGTTTAATCATGTACATCACGCCGACCGTCACTTTACGATCAAATTTCTCGCCGGTACGTCCGTCATACAAATCAATCTGACCCGAGGTCGGCAAACCGGCCATGGTCAACATGCGGTTAATATCATCACCAGAAGCACCGTCAAATACCGGAGTTGCCATCGGTACACCGTTTTTCAAGTTGGAAATCATTTCCATCTTTTCATCTTCGGTTAAGGTAGCAACTTCCTTCTTATACTGCTTTTCGCCGTAAATTTCTTTCAGGCGCTTATTCAATTCTTCGGCTGTTTTCTCGCCGCGCTTATATTGTTCGCACATTTCGTTGAGTTGTGCACCCAATTCTTTAGCGGCCCAACCGAGGTGAGTTTCCAAAATTTGGCCCACGTTCATACGCGAAGGCACGCCGAGCGGGTTCAACACCACATCAACCGGAGTACCGTCTTCGGTATACGGCATATCTGCAAGCGGCAATACGCGCGAAACCGTACCTTTGTTACCGTGACGACCGGCCATCTTATCACCGGTTTGCATCTTTCTCTTGGTGGCAATAAATACCTTAACCAACTTCAAAACGCCCGGCAACAAATCGTCACCGCGTTGAACCTTGGCAACTTTGTCGTCGTAGTGAGCCTTAATATCGGCCATACGAGCATCGAATGCGCCGTTGAATTCCTCTATTCTGCCCATAATGTCTTCGTTTTTAACCACGATTTCTTTCCATTTGGCAACCGGGAATTCCGCCAATTTTTCGGCAGTGATTTTTTCGTTTTTCTTAAATCCTTTCGGACCGTCAACCACGGTCTGGCCCACCAGCATTTTTTCCAAACGTGCCTGATAGTTGCGGCGGATAATCGCCATTTCGTCGTCACGGTCTTTAGCCAAAGCGGAAATTTCTTCCTGCTCAATAGCCAGAGCACGCTCGTCTTTTTCCACACCGCGGCGCGAGAAAATACGAACATCAACCACAATACCGTCAACACCCGGCTGAGCGCGTAACGAAGTATCGCGAACATCGCTGGCTTTTTCGCCGAAGATGGCGCGTAAGAGTTTTTCTTCCGGAGTTACCGGAGATTCGCCCTTCGGCGTAACCTTACCGACCAAAATATCGCCGGCTTTAACGTGAGCGCCGACATAAACGATACCGGCCTCATCGAGGTTGCGCAACGCATCTTCGCTGACATTCGGAATATCGCGGGTAATTTCTTCCTGACCGAGTTTGGTATCGCGTGCCATAACTTCAAATTCTTCAATGTGCAGCGAAGTCAAAACATCGTCACGGGAAATACGCTCCGAAAGCAAAATAGCATCTTCGTAGTTCAAACCGTTCCATGGCATAAAGGCCACCAACAGGTTTTTACCCAAAGCGAGTTCGCCCAAATTGGTACACGGACCGTCGGCAATAATATCGCCTTTCTTAATATGGTCACCCACTTTTACCAACGGAACCTGGTTAATGCAGGTATTTTGGTTGGAACGACGGAATTTGGACAGTTTATAAATTTCAACACCGGCATCGCGAACTTCATCGCCGTCGGTGCGAATAACGATACGATTGGCATCAACCGCATCAACCACACCGTCGTATTTGGCTACCAGGGTAGCGCCGGAATCTTTTGCCACCGTTGCTTCAATACCGGTACCGACCAGCGGTGCTTCACTACGAAGCAAAGGCACACCTTGACGTTGCATGTTTGAACCCATCAACGCGCGGTTGGCGTCGTCGTTTTCCAAGAACGGAATCAAAGCGGCGGCCACCGAAACCAACTGTTTCGGCGAAACGTCAATGTAATCGATTTCTTCCGGTTTATGAAATTCAACTTCGCCGGCGCAACGGCAGGTAATCAAGTCATTAACAAAGTGACCTTTGTCATCAACCTTGGCGTTGGCTTCGGCGATAATGATTTTTTTATCTTCGCCGGTTACCGGATCTTTATAGGTTCTGCTCTCGTCATCTGCCGACAAATATCTTACTTCGTCGGTTACTTTACCGTTTACAACGCGGCGATACGGGCATTCGATGAAGCCGTATTTGTTCACGCGCGCGTATGTACATAAAGAGTTAATCAAACCGATGTTCGGACCTTCCGGAGATTCAATCGGGCAGATACGACCATAGTGTGTCGGGTGTACGTCGCGGACTTCAAAGCCGGCACGATCACGGCTCAAGCCGCCCGGGCCCAAAGCCGACAGACGACGCTTGTGCGTAATTTCCGACAACGGGTTGTTCTGATCCATAAATTGCGACAGCTGCGAAGAACCGAAGAACTCGCGAATAACCGAAGCAATCGGCTTGGCATTGATTAAATCTTGCGGCTTAACGTTGTTCAAAACTTCGGCGCTCATCTTTTCTTTGATGGCGCGTTCCATTCTGAGCAAGCCCATACGATATTGGTTTTCCATCAATTCGCCGACCGAACGGACACGACGGTTGCCGAGGTGGTCAATATCATCAACCTGACCGCGACCGTCACGAATTTCAACCAACTTTTTGACAATCAGCAAAATATCTTCTTTACGCAGAACACGCAATGTATCCGGAGCTTCGCTGAACGGAATATTCAAAGACGCGTTCATCTTAACGCGGCCGACCGCCGACAAATCATAGCGTTCGGAATCAAAGAACTGCTGTTTGAAAGAAGCATCGGCTGCTTCCAAAGTTGCCGGTTCGCCCGGACGCATAACGCGATAAATATCAAACAACGCTTCCTGACGATTGCTGTTTTTATCTGCTGCCAGAGTATTGCGAATATACGGACCGATATTCAAATTATCGATATACAGGGTATCGATTTCTTTGATTTTGTTTTCTGCCAGTTTATCCAGCAATTCTTCATTGATTTCGTCACCGGCTTCGGCCAAAACTTCGCCGTTTTTGGTAACAATGTTTTTAGCCAGGAACTTGCCGTACATCTGTTCCTTGCCCACTTTGAAAAATTCCAGACCTTCGTCAGCCAATTTCTGAGCGCTTCTCGGCGTCAGTTTTTTGCCGGCTTCCCATACTTCTTCACCGGTAGCGGCATTAACGAGCGCAAAGTCAAACTTAACGCCTTTCATGCGCTTCGGCTCAAACTTCATTTTCCATGCTTTTTTGTCGGCCAGATAGGTTTCGATATCATAGAAGTAATTTAAGATTTCTTCTTTATCCATACCTTTGATGTCTTCAAGAGCGATTTCCTTGCCCTCTTTGGCGGCCTTGGCGATTTTTTCTTCGGTTTCTTTGGAGTACAAAGAATAGAAAATCGAAGTTACCGGCAATTTGCGGCGACGGTCGATACGCGCATAAATCAAATCTTTGGCATCAAACTCAAAATCAAGCCACGAACCGCGATACGGAATAATGCGGGCCGAGAACAATTTTTTACCCGAAGATACGTTTTTGCCGCCGTCGCTGTCAAAGAACACGCCCGGAGAACGGTGCATCTGCGAAACGACCACGCGCTCGGTACCGTTGAAAATAAACGTACCTTTTTCGGTCATCAGCGGAATATCGCCCATATAAACTTCCTGCTCCTTCACATCATGAATGGAACGGGAGCCGGTGGCTTCATCCACATCAAACACAACCAAACGCAGCGTTGCCTTAATCGGTGCGGCATAAGTCATATCACGACGAATGCACTCTTCTTCGTCGTATTTCGGCTTATCCAAAACATAACCGACGAATTCAAGCTCACCGTTGCCGGCATAATCGCTAATCGGAAAGATTGATTTGAACACCTCTTCCAACCCAAATTCACAATGGTCGCCGTTGGTGTCTACGTTGTTAATAAAACCGGAGTATGAGCCGGTCTGCACATCAATTAAATTCGGCATATCCATAACGGCATCGATTCGGCCGAAATTTTTTCTTACACGCTTTTTGCCCGTATAAGAGTCACTCATGTATTTTTCCCTTCTAAAATATTGATTCTGCGACAATTCTTATGAAAAACTTCAATCCCGTCAACAGAAGGTTAAAACTTCAAAACTGTTGATAAAGAATAAGACCAAACCCTCGGTAAAATGTACCCTCTCGGCCCTATTCGCCAAATAATAAAAGCATGGATTTTTACATCGCATATTAAACTGCGCGAAGTATATATTTTTTTTTATTCGTTTGCAAGTATTTTTATTTAAAAATAAAACTTTTTTTGTAAAATTTAATTTCAGTAAAAAAATGCGGCAAAAATACACCGTCATCCGTCACACGGTGCGGTGCATTACCCGATATTGTCATCCCTTGCGGTGTGCGGCGCATCACCGCATCAAGGGAACTGGTCTTTGCGTAGCGCAAATTATAAATCGGAAGCGGCACTGCGTGCCAAAAGGTCAGATACCTTGACGCACCGACGCACAGCGCGGCGCGAGGTATGACAATAATTTTTTGTCGCAAAGCGATGTATTGAGATTACCACGTCGCGGCATAAACCGCTCCTCGTAATGACGTGGCTATTTTTTTCTCCTCGGAATGAAAAAACATTATAGTCCTGACGGCGACCGGCATCCTTCAGTCTGCCTTTCGCTGGTGGTCGAACTTCCTTTTGGAAGCCCAAGCCCGCAAGGATACCAATAAAAAAATCTCTCCGCAAAGGGAGGGATTTTTTTATTGGTGCCCTGAAGAAGACTCGAACTTCCACTGCCTGAGGCAACATGCACCTGAAGCATGCGCGTCTACCAATTCCGCCACCAGGGCAACTTAACAAAAGTCTGTATAATCATTTTTTGCGGCGCTGTCAACCTTTTTTCGCGGTGTTGCATAACTTTTTTATTTTACGAATAAACTTTGGATATCATAAATCCCGTAGGCATCAAGCAACAGTATACTTCCCAACAATATGCGATATATGGCAAACGGCAGAAAACTCCACTTTTTGAGCCATTGCATCAAAACAAAAATCGCCGCCAGCGAAAAAATAAACGAATACCCGGCCGCATTTAAGGCATCGGTAATTTGCTGCATATTCCCCTCTTGCCACAGCTGATATCCGGCCAGTATTCCCGCCGCCAAAATCGCCGGTATCGACAGCAACATCGAGAACTTTGCCGCCTCGCGCCGCTCCATTCCCAAAAAGCGACACATGGTAATCGTAATACCGGAACGGCTCGTCCCCGGCAACAGCGCCAAACACTGCGCGCAGCCGATTAATAACGCGTCTTTAATTTCCAGATTTTTAATCTTGCGTATCGTGACCGCAAAGCTGTCGATAATCCACAACAGAATGCCGTAACACAAAATGTTCCAGCCGATGAGTTTGGTGTTGCGCAGCCAGTCGGTGCCGTAATATTTTAAGCCGGCGCCGCAAATTATTACCGGCAACGTTGCCAACACCAGCAAATAAAACAACTGACTGCCCTCGTTTTTGAAATTCGGCAGAAATTTAGCTTTCCACAGCCCTTGCAAAATCTCCCACAACGTCGGTGCAAAATAAATTATGACCGCAAAAATCGAGCCGATATGCAAAGCCACATCCATCGCCTGCCCTTGGTCGGGAAAACTCGTAAATTTGGAAAATAAAATCAAATGACCGGAAGAGCTCACCGGCAAAAATTCGGTTATTCCCTGCAATAATGAAAGCAATATAATCTGCAACTCAGTCATTTTATTTTTTATCCCCCTATTTTTCCTCTATCCGTACACATTCTTTTTCGTTTAAGTTCAACAGCGAATGCGGGCGAAATCGCACATTGTTAAGCGACGCGCCCCAATGCAAATGCGCACCGGTGGCTCGGCCGGTTTTGCCGACATAGCCGATAATATCGCCCTGCCGCACCTTATCTCCGGCCTTGACCGTAGCTTTTTGCAAATGTGCATAAATGGTCTTCAGCTGATGGCCGTGGTCAATAATCACCATATTTCCGGTATAAAAATAATCTTTGCCGCTCAAAACCACCACGCCGCTGCCCGAAGCTTTAACCGGAGTACCTTCCGGCGCGGCAATATCCGTACCGCTGTGCGGGCTTTTCGGGGTGCCGTTGAAAATACGCTGATTACCGAAGTTACCGCTGATTCGCCCCTCCACCGGCAGAATAAATCCCTCGCTCCAAAAGCCGTACGAATCTTCGGCCTGCGACGGCATACCGCCCTGTTTGACCCCGGCCAGCGCCATATTGACATCGTTCTGTTCGCGCTTAATTTCAGCCAAATCGGCCGCGGAAGTCGGCGTAACCTTGGACTGCGCCACCCCGTTGATGCGTTGAATATCCCAGGTTGCCGGCGCAATCGGCAATTCATACTTTTTGCCCTCATCGTGACCGTCATAAACGGTAAAATTCACGCTTTTTCCCGCATCGCGATGCAGCGCAATCGGAGTGCGCCCGAATTTATCCGAAAAATAAACTTTCTTTCCTAAGTTATTGTTAAATAACACTTTATTATAATTATCATTTCCGAAATCGTGTTTAAGATAAAGTAGCTCGCCCTGTTTCAAATCGCCGCAAATTTCGAGTGCCGCCGCATCGGCTGCGGCGCATAAGCTACAAATTATCAAACAAATCGCCTTGAATGGCACAACTTCTCTCCGTTATTCGGGCTTTTACTATTCCGTCGGCGAAACGGATATGCAAATTCTGCGAACTCTTGGCGGTATTGGTATCACACACCGTCTGAAATCTGCTGTCCGAAACCCACGCAAAACCGCGTTTCAAAACCGATTCGACCGAAACCGAATCCAGACGCAGAGCCAAATTATTCAGATTTTCATATTTCGTTTCAATAATGTTTTTAATGTAAAAAGGTTTCAAATTCGTCAATTTTAAACAATTATTTTTATCTTTCAGCAAATTTTCAAAAGCCAACTTAAGGCGTTCGCCCCGGTCGTCGATTTTTTGCTGATTTTCCTGTACGATTTGTTCGAGCGACGGAATGCCGCGCCCTAAAGCCTCGGTATATTGTTTCAGCTCGTTCAAACGGCGCTGCATGGCATTTTTCATCCTTAAATCGGTAGTCAATAACCCGTTATATATCTCATTTTTTACCGGCACCGCAAATTCGGCCGCTCCGGTCGGCGTCGGTGCCCGCACATCGGCGGCATAATCTATCAGCATGGTGTCGGTTTCGTGCCCCACCGCCGAAATCAGCGGAATAACGGAATTATACACCGCCCGCACCACAATTTCTTCATTGAACGGCCACAAATCTTCCAAACTGCCCCCGCCGCGCGCCACAATCAAAACATCGGGCCGATATGGCGAATCACTTGGCAGATTGTTGAAGCCCTTGATTGCACCTGCAATTTGCTCGGCCGCGCCCTCGCCCTGTACCAATGTCGGCCACACGATAACCCGACACGGAAAACGGTCGCGAATACGATGAATAATGTCGCGGATAACCGCACCGGTCGGGCTGGTTACCACACCGATAGTCTGCGGCAAATACGGAATTTTCTTTTTGTGAGCGGCATCAAACAGGCCCTCTTTTAAAAACTGCTGTTTTCTTTCTTCAAGCAACTTTAAAAGCGCGCCCTGCCCGGCAATTTCCAGCTTTTCTATTACCAACTGATAGGACGAGCGACCGTTAAAAGTGGTAATACGGCCGGTAGCCACAACTTCCAGGCCGTCTTCTATTTTGACTGCCAGAGAATTGGCCACACCGCGCCAGCAAACTGCCGACAACAGCGAATTTTCGTCTTTCAGCGACAAATACCAATGGCCGGAATCCGCACGTTTGGCGCCGAAAATCTCGCCTTTGACACGCACACTGCCAAACGAGGTTTCCATTAACTGCTTGATTGCAAAAGAAATCTCACTAACCGTATATTCCGTTTTTTGTGCCAACATATCCAACATAGAGCCAATCATAAACATACCTGTAAAATAATCAACCGCAATATGCGCTTAATCCCCATCATTGTTTTGTGTAATACAATATTATGTGTGTATAAGTAATTGTTTAGATTTGAAAAATACGTTAACAAAAAGGTATACTTCGGCTTGGCGTACGAAGGAATATATATTTTATGAACAAAGTTTTGCCTAAAATTTCAATTATCCTGCCGGTATATAATGTTGCCGATTACTTGAGGCAATGCTTAGACAGTGCTGTCAACCAAACACTTAAAAATATTGAAATTATTTGTGTCAATGACGGTTCAACCGATAACTCTCCGCAAATTTTGGCGGAATATGCAGCTAAAGATAAGCGCGTCAGAGTAATTAATCAGCAAAATGCCGGTCAGGGATCGGCACGCAACAACGGACTGCAACACGCCCGTGCCCCTTACGTTTATTTTGCGGATGCTGATGATTGGCTCGATTTAACCATGGCGGAAAAACTGTATAACAAAATAAGTCAAACCGACGCCGACGTTTGCCTGCTCGGGGTTACGGCGTATGATGAAAGTAAGCAAACGCTCCTTCATACTTCCTATTTGGATGCATCTTTCTTCAAAGAAAGGCCGCAAGAGGTTTGTTCGCCGTTGGAAATCAAACAATATATTTTCGCGCGTTGGGCTCCGTTTTTCAGAATACAAAAGACCGATTTTCTGCGGCGTAACAACATATTATTTCCGCTTAATGTGCAATATGAGGATGCTTTTTTTCATGTGCAATGTATGCTCTTGGCAAAAAAGATAACTTTTTGCGACGACAATTTATATTTTTACCGCATCAACCGGCAAAATTCCACCATGATGCTCACGGCAAAAAATCGTTATTCTTTTTACATTTTTAATTTTCTGCAGGAATTTTATGACTTTATGCACGCGCAACATTTATACGACACCTTGTTGAATGAGTATCTGCAATGCATTATAGAGTTGATGGAATATCATCTGAGCGTAATTGCCGACGCTTACAGAATTGAATTTACAGATACTGCGCAGCAGTTCATTGATGAGCATAATCTGGCCAGGCCGCTAAACCTAATTCCGCAACTGGCGGCCCGTTGGAAAGTGATATTGCAAAAACAATATAAAGTTTCGATAATTGTTCCGATATACAATGTTGAAAAATACCTCGAAAAGTGTTTGGACAGTATCGTAAAACAAACGCTGAAGCCGATTGAAATTATCTGTGTTGACGACGGCTCCACCGATAATTCGCCGCAAATTTTAGCAGAGTTTGCCGCCAAAGACAGCCGCATTAAGGTTATAACCCAGAAAAATAGCGGACTGCCGAGTGCGCGCAATGTAGGGTTAGATAGAGCCAAAGCCAAGTATATCATGTTTGCGGATTCCGATGATTATCTGGCAGATAATATGCTTGAATTACTGTATAATGCCATAATCGAATACCAAACAGACGCGGCGGTTTGCGATGTCGAAAATGTTTCAGACGGCTCTCTTGCCGCCAGTAAACAAATCTCTGAAATAAAAAAATATGATGATTGGTTTACCGTTTTTCGCCTTTCCGACGGAGTATATAATGTAGATTTTGATATTTCTCGACAGTTTGCCTCGGTGTGTTGGAATAAAATATATAAAGCCGATATCATACGACAGTATAATATGCGTTTTCCGGAAAAACTGTTCCAAGAAGACGAGTTTTGGTTATGGGAATATATGTTGCAATGTAAGAATTTTTATTTTGTTAATAAAAAACTCTATACTTATATGCATCGCAAGGGTTCGCAAATCGACACGCTGTATAAATCGAGCGGAGCTTTGGATATTTTAGAACAATATAAAAATGTCTATAACTATGTGAAAAAGTATAGAGACATCATTCTATATAAGCAGTTGCTTGCTCAATATTTTATTTGGGCAGCGAATGATCGTCTGAAAAATACGGATACCAATCTGCATCCGGCATTGTTGGAAAAGGTACGCGATTATACCTTTAACTGCAATCCGTCGGAGACGATGCTGAATTTTTATCATAAAATCAAAAAACAAATAACTACGCAAGGATAATACCAAGATGAGCACCCACAAGTATACAACAAAAAACAAACAGACCTTAAAACTGTTCCGCTTTATTACCATCTTCAGCATCAGACAGCGCGACGGCAAAACCGTATATTCTGTTTTGGGTTTACCGGTGTGGAAAGTACGACGGATGGAAAAAGAAAATCTGATTAAGTATTATCTGTTCAATATTCCGATTTTGCGTTTTTATTATGTGCAAAAGCCTACTGAGGCCGAAATTATATGCAGTCGGCTGGAAAAACAATTATACAGTGTTGAGGAAAGCGTTAAAGCACAGATAAACGGCAAAACTTTTCAGCAACTCGCCGCTGTCTGCAAGCAAAATACGGAACAACTGCAAAATACGGATGACCGCATCAGAGTATATCATGCCGAATTGTTGGAACGGTTGGATAATCTGCCGATGAAAAAATAAATCAACAAAAAAGAGCGTCCGCAAGTGAGACGCTCTCTTGATACGCAATTATTCTGATGTTGCCTAAAAACGATACAATATACCGGCGGCCACTTCGGCATAATTATCAAGGCGCTCGGCTCCCACATACGAGTAGCGTCCGATAACGCGCGCCGACCAGTGTTCGGTCATATCATATTGCATACCGCCGCCGATACGATAACCGACACGCATAAAGCCATTATCCGGCAAACCTTTTTGGGTAACGTCATAGAGTGCCATACCGGTGGTTGCTACCAAACTGAACGGGCTGCACATAATCGGCATTTTGCCGTATAAATCCAGAGCATACGCGGCAAAGCGCTGTTTTACCGAAGTGCCTTCGTAGGCGTGCTTATTTTTAACTTGCCACGATTGCTGATAAGAAAATTCGGTATATATATTTTTATAGATTTCCAAGCCCAAATCAGCCTTGGCCGAGTTGAAATTGTGCTTTAAACCGCCGGCCGTACCGCCCGGTTTGGAGTGCGAATAAACATACTCGGCTCCTACATAAGGCTTAACTGCCGAAAAATCATGGTGCATCATGGCATCGGCATTGGCCGAAAACAAAAAAGCCGCGCCCGACAATAACAATATTTTCTTCATATTTCTTTTCTCCATTTATAAATGTTCAAAAATTTTATTATTAGCAAGGTGTATATAACCGTGAAAAAGCAAATTTAAATAGTGACAGCGCAAAATTTCGTTATTATGATGAGCGCAAAGGAGAAATGAGATGTTTGAATGTCCGTCTTTTGAGTGTGATAAATGCCCGCGTTTGTTGGAATTTCGAGCGCAAAACAAAATAAAGTTTCCGCATTACCACAACGGGCCGGTCGAATCGTTCGGCGATTTAGGGGCCGAAGTTTTGGTGGTGGGGCTGGCTCCGGGGCTCAACGGCGCCAACCAAACCAATCGCCCGTTCACCAATGATTATGCCGGCGATATTTTATATCCGGCGCTCAAAAAATACGGTTTTGCCCGCGGTAATTACGGCAAGGTCAGAAACGACGGCTTTGAACTGATAAATGTGCGGGTTTCCAACGCCGTGCGCTGTGTGCCGCCGCAAAACAAGGTTACCGCCGACGAAATTGCCGCCTGCCGCCCGTATTTGCAGAAGGAAATTGCCGCCATGCCGCGTTTAAAAGTTATTCTTTCGCTGGGCTCGGTGTCGCACGGCGCGGTTTTGCAGGCGCTCGGCTATAAAAAATCGGCTTATAAATTTGCCCACGGTGCGGAACATAAACTTGACAAGCACGGCATAACCCTGCTTGATTCGTATCATACGTCGCGCTACAACATCAACACCAACGTTTTGACCGCCGCAATGTTTGATAATATCATCGCCCGGCTGAAAAATCTGCTTTAAAACCACAAGTATTCGGATAAACAAAAAAACGCCGTTTTTAAATATGATAAAATCTTGTTGATTGTTCGTTCTGCCTCTTGCCATCGGCGGATGAATTGTTTATATTTGTGGCATTGAACGTTATAACAGGCAGAAATAAAGTGAAAAAAATTTCTAATATAAAAACGGCAATGATGTATGCCGGAGCAATGTATGAGGGCGCGCTCAAAACCTCACAGACGGAGGATTTGTATCGCGATGCCAGACAGCTCAAGGAACTGGCGGAAGACGACAGCAGCCTGAATATTCTTGCCAACCCGATGTTAAAACCGGAGCAAAAAGCCGAACTGATTGATTTAATCGCAAAAAAATGCGGGTTTTGCCCGGCTATGCTGAATACGCTTAAACTGTTGGCCGAAAATAATGATTTTAAGATTCTGCCGCAGACGTTGGAGCAATTTATTTTGCTGTATCAGCAAAAAAACAATATTGCCGAGGTGGAAGTGACGACGGTTATGCCGCTCAGCTCACAGCAGGAAACTTTGCTTAAATCAAAATTATCCGCAATTTTCAAGCGGGAAATCCTGTTACGTTATATCATCAATCCGCAGATTATCGGCGGTTTGGTCTTGAAATACGGCACAAATTTTATTGATAATTCCGTAAAGCACAAGTTGGATGCTTTGGAACAGCTTATGAAAGGGACAAAGTAGATGTCTGTACAAGCAGATGAAATATCATCAATCTTAAAAGAAAAAATCGCTGATTTTGATTTATCTTCCGATATGACCGAAGTCGGCCGCGTGCTTTCCGTCGGCGACGGTATTGCCCGCGTTTACGGTTTGGATAAGGTTCAGCTCAACGAAATGGTGGAGTTTGCAAACGGCACCAAAGGTATGGCGCTTAACCTCGAAGAAGACAGCGTGAGCGTGGTTTTGTTCGGTTCCGATGCCGAAATCAAAGAAGGCGATATTGTTAAACGCACCAATAAAATCGTGAGCGTGCCGGTGGGTAAAGGCCTGCTCGGCCGCGTGGTTGATGCTCTGGGCAACCCGATTGACGGCATGGGCGAAATCAATACCGAAAAGCACAGCACCGCCGAAATCAAGGCTCCGGGCATTATCCCGAGGAAGGGCGTGCATGAGCCGGTACAGACGGGCTTGAAGGTTATCGATTCGCTGATTCCTATCGGCCGCGGTCAACGCGAACTTATCATCGGCGATCGTCAAACAGGTAAAACTTCCATCATTATCGATACGATTATCAACCAAAAACGCACCAACGATGCGGCCAAAAAAGACAGTGAAAAACTCTTCTGTATTTATGTTGCCATCGGGCAAAAACGTTCGTCGGTGGCACAGGTGGTGAAGACCTTGCGCGATTTCGGTGCTATGGATTATACGATTGTGGTAGCGGCTACCGCTTCCGAAGCGGCTCCGTTGCAATATTTGGCACCGTACACCGGTACTGCCATGGGTGAATATTTCCGCGATAACGGCATGCACGCGGTTATCTTTTATGACGACCTTTCTAAGCAAGCCGTGGCCTATCGCCAGATGTCGCTGCTGATTCGCCGTCCGCCGGGGCGTGAAGCTTATCCGGGCGATGTGTTCTACTTGCACTCCCGTTTGCTTGAGCGTGCGGCAAAGATGAATCCGAACTACGGCTCCGGCTCGCTGACCGCCATGCCGGTAATTGAAACGCAGGCCGGTGATGTTTCCGCTTATATTCCGACCAACGTGATTTCTATTACCGACGGTCAGATTTTCTTGGAAACATCCCTCTTCTATCAAGGTATCAGACCTGCGGTTAACGTCGGTATTTCCGTATCCCGTGTGGGTTCGGCGGCACAAATCAAGGCAATGAAACAAGTTTCCGGCTCGATGAAATTGGATTTGGCGCAATATCGTGAAATGGCAGCATTTGCTCAATTCTCGTCCGATTTGGATAAATCAACCCGCGCTTTGCTCGACAAAGGTTCTAAGCTGACCGAATTGCTGAAACAGCCGGTACACCAACCGATGGCAACCGAAGAAGAAGTGGCCTCGATTTTTGCCGGTGTCCGCGGTTATTTAACCAAGATTAAGGTGGAAAACGTCAAAGACTTTGAAAAATCGGCGCTGGATTATATGCACGAAACGCACCCGGAATATCTGGAAGAAATTGCCGAGAAGCACGTGATTTCGCCGGAATTGGAGCAAAAGTTGGCGGAATTTTACACCGCTTTTGCGGAGAGATATTTGAAAGCAACGGAAAAGGCAGCATAGATGGCCGGATTAAAAGAATTACGCACCCGAATCGAAGCCATTAAGTCGACGCAGAAAATTACCTCGGCGATGAAAATGGTGGCCGCGTCGCGCTTGCGTCGTGTCCAGATTCTGGTTGATAAAAATCAGTACTATTCCGAAAATTTGCGGCATTCGGCGTTGCGCGTGATGACCGAAATCGAAAACGAGGAAAAGACTAAAGGCATCAAATATATGCGCCCGATAATGTTGCGCGCGGCCGTCAACCCGATGCGCTACCAATTATGCGTAATGTCGTCGGACCGCGGTTTGTGCGGCGCCTATAACAGCAATATCGCCAAAAAGGCCACACAACGTATCAGAGAGTTGTTGGAAAAAGGCAAAAAAATCGACGTTGTTTGCATCGGCAAAAAAGCTTATGACACGTTGCGCCGCAATTTTGCCGGCACCGATGTCAACATAAGACTGGCCGGAGACAGACTTAAGGCACTGACCTATACCGAACAGGCCAAAGCCATGGAATTTGAGATTTTCAACCGCTTCAAAAACAAAGAATTTGACGTGTGCGAATTTGTGTTTGCGCGCTTCAATTCGGCTATCAGCCGCAACTTTGTGTGCGAACAGGTTTGCCCGATGGAGCTGAATACCAAGCATTTGAGCGAAGCAGAATTGCAACTGGTCAACCGCGCCGGCGACGCGTTTTATGAATATTTGCCGGATAAGCTGGCGGTGTTGAAAAATATTGTGCCGCTTTTGTTTGATGACAATATTTTCAAAATCATCGTCAACTCGGCCGCTTCCGAGCACGGTGCACGCATGACTTCAATGGACAGCGCCACCCGCAACGCCAAGAATATGATAAGCGAATTGACCTTGAAATACAATAGTTTGAGACAATCGGCAATCACGACCGAGCTGATAGAAATTATCGCCGGTGCCGAAGCGATTTAAAATAGGAGAAAGTGATGAAAAAAGAGACAAACAAACACACAAACGGCCGAATTCATCAGGTATTGGGCGCGGTTGTTGATGTTAAATTCGAAGACGAAAACGATTTGCCGAACATTTTAACGGCGCTTGAATGCGATAACAACGGTCGTAAACTGGTGTTGGAAGTCGAACAGCACCTGGGCGGCGGCGTGGTACGCTGTATTGCGCTTGATTCCACCGACGGTTTGGTCCGCGGCTCGGAAGTCGTCAACACCGGCGAACCGATTAAAGTTCCGGTCGGTCCGGAATTGCTCGGCCGTATCGTCAATGTTTTGGGCGAGCCGGTTGATGAGCGCGGCCCGATTGCTTCGCAGAAATTTTCCCCTATTCACCGTAACGCTCCGTCGTTTACCGACCAATCAACCAAAGAAGAAATTTTGGTTACCGGTATTAAGGTTATCGATTTGTTGGAACCGTACAGCAAGGGCGGTAAAATTGGTCTGTTCGGCGGTGCCGGCGTGGGCAAAACCGTATTGATTATGGAGCTGATTAACAATATTGCCAAAGGACACGGCGGCTACTCGGTATTTACCGGTGTGGGTGAACGTACCCGCGAAGGCAACGATTTGTATCACGAAATGATTGAATCCGGGGTTATTGATTTGGAAGGCGACAAGTCCAAAACCGTGTTGGTTTACGGACAAATGAACGAACCGCCGGGAGCTCGTGCCCGTGTGGCCTTAACCGGTTTGACAGAGGCCGAATATTTCCGCGACCAGGAACATCAGGACGTGTTGCTCTTTATTGATAACATCTTCCGCTTTACGCAAGCCGGCTCCGAGGTTTCCGCTTTGCTCGGCCGTATTCCGTCCGCCGTGGGCTATCAGCCGACTTTGGGTACGGATATGGGTGCAATGCAGGAGCGCATTACTTCAACCAAAGACGGTTCCATTACTTCGGTGCAAGCGGTATACGTTCCGGCCGATGACTTGACCGACCCGGCGCCGGCCACCACCTTTGCCCACTTGGATGCAACCACGGTGTTGTCGCGTAAAATTGCCGAGCTCGGTATTTATCCGGCGGTTGACCCGCTTGATTCCACCAGCCGCGCCTTAAATCCGGAAATTGCCGGCGCGGAACACTATGAAACGGCACGTCGCGTTCAGGAAATTTTGCAAAAATATAACTCTTTGCAAGATATTATCGCCATTTTGGGTAAGGATGAGCTGTCGGAAGAAGACCGTCAGGTGGTGTCGCGTGCCCGTAAAATTCAGCGTTTTCTGTCGCAACCGTTCCATGTGGCGGAAGTATTTACCGGCATCAAGGGCGTATATGTAAATCTTGAAGATACGATTAAAGGCTTTAAGGGCATTTTGGACGGCTTGTACGATGACCTGCCGGAAGCCGCATTCTATATGGTCGGCACCATTGAAGAAGCAATTGCCAAAGCCGAAAGTATGAAAGAGAAAGAGAAATAAAAATGGCTGAGAATATAACGCTTAAAATATTTACGCCGGAAAAGGAGTTTCTGACACGCAAGGTATATCGCGTGGTGTTACCGTACGGCAATACCGGTTTGACGATTATCGAAGACCGTGCCCCGACTTCTTTGGTTTTGCACGACGGCGCCATGCATATCTTAAATGAAGATGATTCGATTGCCGATACCTATTTTTTGGATGACGGTGTAGTCGATGTGGCCGAAAATGTATGCAAAATATCGGCCCGACACATTATCCATAAATCCAAAGTCAATTTAGAGCGAGCACGAAAATTGCTGGATGATGAGCCGCAAAATGCGTCGTATTACGAAGCGATTATCAATTATCTCGAAAACTTCGGATAATAACTGCCTTTTGAAACAAAAAAAAGCGTTTGATTATTACCGATCAAACGCTTTCTTTATTATAACCGAATCAACATACCTATCTGCAACAACACATTAAATATTGAGGTAATTACAATTCCCCGACGATTATTTTCGATGCTGAAGCAATTAGTAATGCAATACAGTAACAATACGATAAAATATGCCAGATACGCGCGGGGCAACCACCATATATTGCAGTATCCCGACAGATAAGCAATTGCCGGTACGGCCGCCAATATATAAATACCCCCGACAGAGACCATAAACCCCAGAGCCTTAAAAGGATTCGGAAAAAATATACTCTCATCCTCATGGTTTCTGGTTTTATAATACATAATACAGAAAAGCAGGTTTAAAACCGCCGAAACTATCACAAATGTCATATTTACGGTGTTTAACGTGGCTTCCTTAGACCACAATAATAGTTAAATAATTTTATATCTGAATCTTTAGTACCTTTTCACCAATAAAAAATCAAGCAAAATCGGATAAGAAAGCGATTTCCCAAATACATATATAAAAAAACTCCCGACTTCTGTCTGAAAAATCGGGAGTTTTAAGGTAATTATTCGGATTATTTGCGGCGCAAGAACGACGGAATATCCAAGTCCTCGCCCGACAAATCGTAACCGTCGTCGGTACCGGTTTTCTGCTGTTCTTCAAACAGTCTGGTGTTCTTAACTTCCGGTTCTTCGTGGCTCTTGCGACGTGCGCGCGAAATACCGATTACCCGTTCAATAAAGTTCGGACGGCTTTCTTCTTCCTCAAACACCGGGGCTTCCGGTTCCGGCTCGGCCGGAGCGGCATCCTTAAACATACTGGTATCGTTGTTGGCAAACAGAATCGGTTCTTCCTCGTTTGCCGGCAGGTTTTCGATATTCAGGCGCGAAGAAAAGAAATCATCACTCGGAGCAACCGAATTCAATTCCATATCGGCCTTTTCATTTTCTTCAACCTTGTTATCGCCGTTCATAATGGCGTTAAACAAAGACGAAGCCTGCGGCATTTCCGGCATTTCTTCCGACTTATCAAGCGAAGCAAAGTCGTTATCGAGCGCTATTTGCTCAACGCTGTCTTGCGGTGTTAGTTCAATCACATCCGCATCGTCGTTCAAATCCGGAAAGCTGATGGTCGGATTTTCGATTTCATCCTGAGTGGTAAACGCGATAGCGTCAGTAGATATCGGCGCAAAATCGGTTACCGGTTCTTCAACCGTCGGCACATAAGTATTATCGTCGTAACTTTGGTCAATCAGCGACGGTTCTTCCGCCACCGGCTTTTTCTCCACGATGCGCGGCATACCGTCGTTAATACCGGTCACCACAATAGAAACGCGGATTTTGCCCGACAGATTGTCATCATAGCTGGAACCGAAGATAATGTTGGCATCGTCGCCGACTTCTTCCTTAATGATGTTGGCGGCTTCGTCGAGTTCCGGCAAGGTAATATCCTGACTTCCGGTAATATTAATCAACACGCCTTTAGCACCTTGCAACGAGCAATCGTCCAAAAGCGGATTGGATAATGCCTGATGAGCAGCCTCGCGAGCACGACCTTTTCCTTCAGCCTCGCCTGTACCCATAATGGCCTTACCTTTGTCTTCCATAATGTTTTTAACATCGGCAAAGTCCAAGTTAATCAAACCCGGCATCATCATTAAGTCGGTAATGGAGCGAACACCGGAATACAAAACGTTATCGGCCATTTTGAAGGCTTCGGACAAAGTGGTATTTTCGTTGGCGATATTAAACAGATTCTGGTTCGGAATAACGATGATACTGTCAACTTCCTGAATAAAGTTTTCAAGCGACTTATCGGCGATTTCCATACGCTTTTTGCCTTCAAAGCTGAACGGCTTGGTTACAACGCCTACCGTCAAAATGCCTTTTTCTTTGGCAATATGCGCAACCACCGGAGCAGCACCCGAACCGGTACCGCCGCCCATGCCGGCCGTAATGAATACCATATTAACGCCCTCAAGCGACTCGGCGATTTTATCTTTAGCTTCTTCGGCCGCCATCTTACCGATTTCCGGTCTGGCGCCCGCACCCAAGCCCTGGGTAATTTCCAAGCCGAGCTGAATTTTTTTACTGGCGGAAGAATGAGCCAAAGCCTGCGCATCCGTATTAGCCACAATAAAATCGACTCCTTCAAGATTTTGCGCAATCATATTATTGACGGCATTACCGCCGCCGCCCCCGACTCCGACAACCGCAATACGCGGCTTTAAGTAAGAAACTGTGGTATCGGCCACTCCCAAATTTATAGACATGTATTCATTCTCCCGTTGGTTTTATGCAAAATTACATTATTCACTGCCTTGAATTTAACGCAAATAAATTAAGTTTTAGTTACCATTTTTACGAATTTTGGCGTATCCAATTAAATATTTTGGTGAATCGGTTACCCTCGCCGGAAACGTGGCTGATAACCTTTTTCGGCTTGCGTTCGATATTATTGGTTTCAAACAGCAACATACCGAGTGCCGTCGAAAAAATCGGATTGTTATTAAGCTGTTCCGGCACGCCCTGAATATTGCGCGGTCCGCCCAAACGCACCTGCTTATCCAAAATCATATTAGCCACTTCGCGGATTCCCACCAACTGGCTGCAGCCGCCGGTCAGCACAACACGATGGTTCTGGCGGTTATGCAAACCGTGTGCATCAAGTTTATGCGCCACCAATTCAAACATTTCTTCCACCCGCGGGGCAATAATGCGGTTCAAATCGGCGCGTTTCATTTGGCGAATCGCACTGTCGTCTTCTTCGCCCAACGGATATACATTGATGGTTTCACGCTCGTCGTGTCCCACGTTAAACGCACAGCCGCTTCTGATTTTCAAATCTTCGGCGTGTTCAAAAGAGGTGGTTAAACCGCGCGTAATATCGCGGGTAATATTGATTCCGCCGACCGGAATGGTGGAAAATGCCACCGGGAAACCTCCCTTAAACGTTGCAATACTAGTGGTGCCGCCGCCGATATCGACAATCGTGGCGCCGTATTCGCGCTCATCTTCAACCAAGCAGGCAATCCCCGAAGCATAAGCTGTTAAAACTTTGGTATCGATTCCCAAACGTGCGGCCTCGACCACCGACGCCAAATTGCGATACGGCAGACTCGGATACATCCCGAGCAAGATATTGACCGCCAATTCCTCACCGTAAATATTGCGCGGGTCTTTGATATCTTCGCCGCCGTCAACCTTATAATTAGTCAAAAGACAATGAATCAGCTCGTTATTACCGACATTGATTTTGGTTAGTCCTTTTTCCATAACCTTATTGAGGTCGGCCTCGCCAATGGGACGGTTGCGCTTCAGCGAAATCGAAGAACTGCGGTTATATGAGGTGGTTTTATCGCCGGAAACATTGAGAATCACGCTGTTTATGCGCTCGTGCGCTTTTTGTTCGGCCGACTCTACCGCATTACATACGGAAATAGTGGCCTGATTGATATCGGTAATCACGCCGTTTTTAATGCCGGAAGACGCATTGTAGCCGTATCCGGCTATTTTTATTTTTTTATCTTTACTGACATGCGCAATTATGCAACAAACTTTAGATGAGCCGATATCCAAAGCGGCAATGGTCGGATGATTCAATGTTTTAACCCTTATAAATCTATGTTTAAACAGCTTATTCGGCGTTGTCGTCGGAAGTATCCAAACGCACAATAACCTTATTTTTTAATCTTAAATCAACGAAAGTTAATTTACGTTTAAGAATACCGCGGGTTTTATCCAATTTTACCAATTTTTTCCAAGCTTCTTCAAAATTTTCTTCCGGCATTTTTACCGTCACGCCGTTTTCAATATCGTCAAAAACCAAATTCCAGCGCCGATTGGAGATAAAATTAGCCGCTTTCAGTCGTCCGAACAGGTCTTTATCTTTCTCAACCACCTTAAGCAGAGAATTAAAGTGCTCAGGTGCGCCCTCGCCCACAATCAGCAACAAATTTTTCTCCGGCACAAACTCGGTTTCGATGATGTTTCCGTCCTCGTCAATCGGATAAAATTCGTTCTTATATTGCCAGATGGACTTAACATTCTTTTCCTGAATACCGATATGAATAACATTCGGAAAATAGCGACGCGATACCACCGCCCTTTTTACCCACGGCAGAGTCTGAATTTTTGCAATTACGTCATCCAAATCTATTTCCAAAATATTATCGCCGCGTTTTAAGTCGATGGCGCGCAACACGTCTTCTTTTGAGGTTTTATGACGTCCTTCGATGGTAATATCGTTCAAGCCCCAACCGACGGCCGCCGTTTTATCGTAAATTTCATCAAGCAGCGAATCTATCTGTTTGCCGACCAGATTATGGCGCACCGTTATTACCCCCAAAGTCAGCAGCCAAATCACTCCCAGCAACAAAAGATTGCCGAGCAACCGATACGGCCAGATAACGCTTTCATACACTTTATTATCAGCTGCGACCATTATTCTGCTCCCGCCCCACGATTTTAACTTCACGTTCCAGAGTTACACCGCTTTTTTGTTTGACGGCGGCGACGATAGAATCGCATAATTTTTCAATATCGGCGGCGCTGTTGCCTTCGTTATGCAAAAAATTACAATGCTGTGCCGACATTTTGGCTTTGCCGCAAACCATAGTATCGCCGCCGGCTTCTTTAATCAATTTCCATGCCGCCATTCCTTCGGGATTTTTGAAGGTCGATCCGGCGGTTTTAATTCCCTGCGGCTGATGCGTGCGCCGATATTCGGCATTTTGTTCGATTATTTCCGCTACCGCGGCCGGGTCTTTATGCTCAAAACGCAAGCCGACTTCCAAAATAATGTCATTATCCCCGAAGTTGCTGCGGCGATAGGAAAAACCGCATTCGGCATTTTTAAGAGTACGTACCTTGCCGTCGGCCGACATTACCTTAACCGCGGCCACGACCTTTGCCATATCCGAGCCGAAACAACCGGCATTACCGCGTACGGCGCCGCCCGTCGTTCCCGGAATCGAACATAAAAATTCCAAACCGCCCAGACCGTTTTCCGCAATGATTTTTTTGAGGGAAAAATTGGTACAGCCGGCTCCGCAATATAATATATCGTTTTCAATTCTGTATCGGGCAAACGACGGGGCTTTCAGCTTTATTACCGCTCCGTTCAGACCGCCGTCGCGCACCAGCAAATTGGAGCCTCCGCCCAGCACAAACAGCGGGATGTTTTTATCTTTCTGCCGCAAAAAATCACGCAAATCATCTTCGTCGGCCGGGAAAAACATCACATCAGCTGGACCGCCGACATTAAGCCAGGTATACCCCTTAAGCGGCTCAAAAAACTTATATTCTCCGCGAACTTTCGGTAAATTATTTATGTGCGGCTTATCATTCATCAATATAAATCCTTATCCTCCGAGGCCGTATTCTGCCGGGTTATGGCCAACAGCATACCGATTTCGATGGCACTAGCCAACAATGAAGAACCGCCGTACGAAATAAACGGCAGGGTCATACCTTTGGTCGGAATAATATGCAGCGATGACGCCATATTAACAAACGCCTGCAAACCGATGGAAGCGGCCAAACCGACTTCGGCATACATTACAAACAAATTGGTTTCTTTTAAGGCAATTTTCAACGTACGTATCACAATTACCGCGAACAAGGCGATAATAATCAGGCAGAGCCATACGCCGTATTCTTCGCCGGCCACGGCAAACACAAAGTCGGTATGTGCATCCGGAATATTGAGTTTTACCGTTCCCTCGCCCGGTCCCTTGCCGATTAAATTGCCGTTTTGAAAAGCCTGCATGGCCTTATTGATTTGGTAGCTGGTTTCGTCGCTGCCGTATAAAAATTGGTCAACACGCGCATGGAAGTGCGGGAAGAGGAAATAAAGTCCGAACAAGCCGCCGACACCGAGCAATACCAATGCCCCCACAATAAACAACGGCAGACCTGCCAGAAACAGTTGTAATCCGAACACGGCGGTCATCAACAAAGTCATACCCACGTCCGGTTGCAACAACAGCAATCCGGCCACGGCACCGAACAGCAGAATCGAAATCCACATTCCCGGAAAGTAGTCGTATTTTTTGCCGCAATCCAACAGCCACGCCGTAACAATAATCAATATCGGTTTCATAAATTCCGAGGCCTGCATGGAAAAGCCGAACAGGCTGATCCAGCGCTTGGCGCCTTTGGTTTCAAAGCCGAAAAACAGCGTCAGCACCAACAGCGCGCCGACCACGATAATTCCGGCCAGCGAAATCTGGCGAATGGTGCGGAGTCTGAACATGGACAGTACAAAAATCATTACAACCGAAGCCAACACATAGCACACTTGTTTACGCACAAACCAAAAGTCGTCGACGTGAATGGTGCGTGCCACCGCCGGACTGGCCGTTACATCAAGAATAATACCGATGGTCAGCAAGGCCAGCGATACAAATAAAATAACCTTATCAACGGTCCACAACCATTTGGAAAGAGCACTGTGACTTCTGCGTGAAAAACTGACCATATCCGCTCCCCTAAATCAAAGCACAAACACCGACGAGCGCAAGTATCAGAGCCGCACTCCAAAAACTGAACACAACCTTTTTCTCGCTCCAGCCGAGCTGTTCAAAGTGATGGTGTATCGGCGCCATTCTAAAGAAACGTTTTCCGGTTTTCTTAAAGTATGCCACCTGAATCATAACCGAGACGGTTTCCATAACGAATACCCCGCCGACAATCGCCAGCAAAATTTCGTTTTTGGTCATAACGGCAATAGCGCCCAAAACCGCGCCCAAAGCGAGCGAACCGGTGTCGCCCATAAACACACGTGCTTTCGGCTTATTAAAATATAAGAAGCCCAGACAAGAACCGATTAAGGCCGCACATACCACTGCCACTTCGGCACACCGCGGAATATACAACAAATGGAAATCGGCGGCATTCGGCTGCCCGCTCAAATAAGCCACTGCCATAAAGAAAGTAAAGGCCACAATCAACAAACCGGAGGCCAAGCCGTCCAAACCGTCGCTCAAATTAACCCCGTTGGAAGCGCCCGACATTACGATAACTGCAAACGGTACATACAACCACGAAAGGCCGAGAACAAACCCGCAGAACGGAAAATGCAACACCGTATTTATACTTTGCGGAGTCGCCGCGGTAATGATGCAGGCGGCAACGGCGGCGGTCAAAAACTGAAAAAACAGCTTCATCCCGGCAGTCATGGCGTTCGAGCTCTGGCGTTTAACCTTCCAATAATCGTCAACAAAGCCGGTGGCGCCGTAAACCAACAACACCAGCATACTCACCCACACAAAGTGATAGGAGATATTGGCAAACAGCAGAGTCGAGAAAATTGCCGTACCCAAAATCAGCAACCCGCCCATGGTCGGCGTGCCTTTTTTGGTTTTGAGATGGCTTTGCGGACCGTCTTCGCGAATCGGCTGTCCTTTCTTTTGCGTGGCGTGCAAAAAATCGATTAGCGGCGCACCGCAAGCCAAACTCAAGGCCAAAGCCGACATAAACGCAAAAAACATTCGGATTTCAACCGAAAGTCCCAAATCCATTAACGCAAACATATTCGTAGTCTCCTTAAATATTTTGCTTAAGTTTAAACCGAATATCTAAAATAAGTCTTAAAAAAGTGATATTTTTGGTTTAAATTTACGGGAATTTTACTATTATACATTAATAATGCGTTTTAACAAAGGAAACGAGTATGAAAAAATTATATTTAATCGCTTTAATTGCCGGCATTTTGCCCTTTGGTACCGCCGGCGCGCAAGAAACGGATATATTCGGCGATTCTGCCGATGACCTTTTGGGCGAGGATATTCAAAACATTCCGCAATCCAATGCTGCCAAAAGCACTTTGTCCGACTTTTTGGAACGCAAAATTCCGGCCGCGGCCGCACGCAATATCAACAAGGCGGAGAAAGTTCATTGTTATACCGTAGAATATAAACCGCAAGGTTATGACGGATATACCATGGATGATTTGGCGATTAAAGGTTCTTGCGGCGAGCTTTCGAGTGTCGGGCAAAAACTCATCAAAGACAATCTGTTTCAAAGCAGCATAATTTATTCTAACAGCGTTTCCAACTGCGAAATTGCGCCAAAAGTGATGTTGCGCTATATTTACGGTTTGGACCACACCGATGTTTTACTCTCGTATCCGTGTCCGTCGCTGACCTTTTTCCACGGCAGCGATACGGTAATTTTGAATGCCACACCGGGCAGCAAGATTGTTGAGCAGATTGTCGGTGCATATTCCAAACTGGAAGAAAAATTCTATTCTCCGGCTTTGCTCGGACAAATGGTTGCTAACGGCCAACCGCAAACGCAAGCGCAAAAAGAAATGATCCGTCTGAGTGCGCCGACCAGTGCCCCGCGCAAAAAATGGGGTAACGATGCGCCGGAAGAAACTCAGCCGCAACCGCAACAACAGCCGCAAAAATCCGGTTGGAACAAGCTGAAATAAGGCTCTTTTCGCTAAATCATGCTCACTTATTATAATATTGGCATAAGCCTTTTTGCGGCTTATCTCTAAAATAATGCAAAAAAGCGAAAAAAATGCTTGCAAATCCGAAAAAATGTATATAAAAGGAAGCATAATTGTTCGGTCGCGTTATTTTGCTTGCTTTTTAAATAAAAGTATGCTATTTAATGCGCCGAATGTTTGTGTAATTAATTAACTAAAAGAGAAATAAAATGGCTACACCTAAGAAAAAAGTATCAAAATCTCGTCGCGATATGCGTCGTTCTCATGATGCGCTCACTCCGAACGCTTATCAGGAATGCCCGAACTGCGGCGAATTGAAAAGACCGCATCATGTTTGCCCGAAATGCGGACAATATGACAGCAAAGAAGTTGTTGCGCAAAAAGTTGCAAAATAACTTTTAAGAACTAATTTTTTATATGGAGCAGGTTTTGTCTGAAAATAATCTGGTCATATCGGTCGATGCAATGGGGGGAGATAATTCCCCTCGTATCGTAGTAGAAGGGATTAATCTGGCGCATAAGAACAATCCCGATATTAAATTTTTGTTGTTCGGCGATGAAGAAAAAATCAATGCCGATCTGAAGCGTTTTCCGCAAATGAACAGCTATTGTAAAGTTATTCACACCTCGGAGTTTGTGCGCAACGAAGATAAACCGTCACAGGTTATTCGCAACAAAAATACCAGTATGTATATGGCTATTGATGCCGTGCGCAAAGGCGAAGCCGCGGCCGTTATGTCCGCCGGAAATACCGGCGCCTTAATGGCTATCTCCAAAATGATTTTGAAAACCATTCAACGTATTCATCGTCCGGCTATTTGCACCGATATTCCGCATAAGAACGGTATGTGTGTTATGCTTGATTTGGGTGCAAACACCGAATGCAGCGCCGTCAACCTGGCGGAATTTGCCATTATCGGCAATATCCTGGCCAAGCACACGCTGGAAATCGAGCGCCCGCGCATTGCCCTTTTGAATATCGGGGCCGAAGAAATGAAGGGCCGCGAGGAAATTCATCAGGCGGCGAAGATGATTAAGAGTACGCACCTTGATTTGAACTTTATCGGCTATATCGAACCGCACCAAATCGGCGAAGGTTATGCCGATGTGGTTGTTTCCGACGGTTTTACCGGCAATATTGCCTTAAAAACCATGGAAGGCACGGCAAAGTTGATTTCCGGTATGTTGAAATCGACCATCAAAAAATCGATTTGGGCCAAAATCGGTCTGCCGTTTTTGTTGCCGGCCGTTATGGCTTTGAAAAAACAAATGGATCCGCGTAAATATAACGGAGCCATGTTTGTCGGGCTCAACGGTTTGTCGGTTAAAAGCCACGGCGGTACCGATGCTCTCGGTTTTTCGTATGCGATTGACAATGCCTCAAAGTTGGTGCGCCAGAACTTTGTTCAGACCATACGAGATGAAGTTGAACACGTTGATTTAGACGAGTTATCGCAGGATATTTTATACGATGTTTATTAGAAGCGAATTTATCGGCTTCGGGCACTATCTGCCGAAAAAAATCTTAACTAATGACGATTTGTCGCAAATGGTGGAAACCAGCGACGAGTGGATTCGGACTCGCACCGGCATTCGCAGCCGGCATATTGCCGAAGACGAAACCACGGCGGAGATGGCGGCAAAAGCGGCTTCGGCGGCTCTGCAACAGGCAAAAATCTCTCCGCAGGATGTTGATTTAATCATTTTAGCTTCGGTGACTCCGGATAACACTACTCCGTCGAGTGCCATCAAAGTCGGCAAAATTATCGGCGTTAAGGCGGGTACTCCGGCTTTTGATATTTCCGCGGCCTGTTCCGGTTTTGTATATGCCCTGACCTTGGCCGACAACATGATTCGTTTGGGACAGGTAAAAACTGCCGTAATCATCGGAGCGGAACGTCTTTCTAAAATTGTGGATTGGACCGATCGCAACACTTGCGTTTTGTTTGGCGACGGCGCCGGCGCTGCCGTGTTGCGCGCTTGTGAAGGTGCCGGCAACAGTGCCGATACCGGAGTGCTCAGTACCTGCATTTATGCCGACGGCAGCCAATATGACAATTTATATACCACCGGCGGTGTTTCCACTACCCAAAATGCCGGCTTTGTACAGATGAACGGCAAAGAAGTTTTCAAACACGCCGTAGTCAGCCTTTCCGAGGCGGCCGAAACCGCGATGAAAAAGGCTCAGGTCAATAAAGATGATATTGATTGGCTGGTGCCGCATCAGGCCAATATCCGCATTATCGACGGTGTGGGCGAGCATTTGGAAATGCCGAAAGAAAAAGTCATTGTGGCGGTTGACCATCACGGTAACACTTCCGCCGCGTCTATTCCGTTAGCCATATCCGAAAATATCGAATCGGGTAAAATTCACAAAGGCAATTTACTTGTTTTGACCGCCATGGGTGCCGGATTCACTTGGGGCGGCGCGGTTGTACGCCTTTAATTCGGCCTTTTGCCATAACTTAATTGATGTTTGATTTGACGGCTGCCTTTTCGGCGGCCGTTGATTTTATTTCGGGATTTATCCGTTGACAATCAAAGGATAAAGTGATATGCCTTTACTCAAAGTCGAATTATTAAAATATCTCATTGCCTATGAATTATTTAGGAATCGTGGGGGCTTTAAGCTCTCTGGGACAGGGTGTGATTTCCGTTTTGGAAAAGTATCCTTCGGAGTACAAGGTTATTTTCAAGGTAGATGACCGCTATCCGCGCAAAGACTTGATTAAGGGAGAGTTTCAGAATCTCGAGCAAGTTCTCAGCCACGGCATCAATCCCTCTCTGGTGTTGGATTTCGGTGTTTCCGACAAGATGTTCGAACGAGCAAAATTCTATCGTGATTACGAAATGCCGGCGATTATGCAAACCATTTTCGGAGAAGAAAGATGCCACGTGTTGGAAAATTCTCGCGGTTTGTCGCAAAATTCTTCCGCGCCGTTGATACTGATACCGGAATTTTCGGTTATTAAGGTATCGATGGTTAATCATCTGAAGGTGCTTTCCGAATATCTGGCTCATGATGTTAAGCGTATTCACATTGACGTGCTTTATAACACCGAGCGCTACGTCAACTTCAACCAATGGCTGTACTGGGCTTATCAGCTCAATGAGGTGCTCGGCGAGCATACCAAAGTATATCGCCAGGACGGTTGTACGTTGACTTGCGGCTACGTGCATTACGGTTTTATGAAGATTACCTCGATGGAAAAAAACGAAGAAAACATCCATGTCCAGGTTATCACCGAAGACGATGACGTTCCCTTCCGCTGCGAAACACGCTACAACCTGCTGAGGTCGCGTATTGACGGCGTTATGAAAACGCTGAGATGGTATATCGACCATTGCAAGGGGAAGACTTTGGTAGGGGCAAAGAACAATTTGCTGAAGGATACGTTATCAACACTCATTTAATAAAAAAACACCGATTCGAAATCGGTGTTTTTTTATTAATTAAGGCAGTAACTGCGGCTCCTGATAAAAAATGGTGTTCCAGCAGTCACAGATAAATTCTTCGAGCTCCGGAGATATAACCTGATACTTGGGTAAAGTACCCGTTTTGCCGTCCACATTAGGGATAAAGCGGCGCTTAATCTCCCGTCGGCAAATGTTGGGAACCCCGATATCAAGCTTGCGTTCTTCCGTTGTCTCGCCGGTTCGGCTGTCACTTATGGAATATTTCATTCCGTCTTCGTCCATTGCTAACGATACCGTGACATAGTCCGAAACATTTTCATCAATGGTTTTGATAAATATCTTCATAATTTGCTAATGATAAAATTTGTCGATAATAATAGCATATAATAATTTAATGTCAAGCGGCTTAAGGCATTTGAGCCGCAAAATACGGTTATAAACGACTATTGCCGGCGGCAACGGTTTTTTATTGACTTGACGAAATATTCGGATATACTGAGAATACGATGTGAGGTAACGAAAAATGCTGCGATTTTCGGATTTAAGATACAGCAAGCAACAGTTGGAAGAAGATGCCATACACTACTTGAAAACACAGGTGTATGAGCCGGCTTACATTGATGATGTCAAGGAATTTATCGCCGACGATTTGGGCGATTTCAAAGCCTATTATGACGATGAAGAATATGCTTTTCAGAACATTTATTACGATGAATATGTCGACGGCTATACCGAGCGCGGCGATAATCTGATAATTCAGCTTGATTATAAGCGTATGGCGCAGGATTTGGAGGCCGATTTTGCCGCTTGGGGTATGACCGACGAAGATGTCGAGCAATACGTAATGTATTTGGATTCCGAGTTTCGCAAAAACGCTTGTTGTACGCACATGGAGCCTTACTTTTTAGGTTACGACGGAGTGGCTGCCACGGTTATTACCGGCTATTCCCGCGACCCGATATTTTCGATTTATTCTATGGTACGTGAATGGGCCATGGCGCTACATTTCAAAAAAATGTATCCGACGCAGATGCGCAAATTCGGCTTTCGTTACCAAACTATTCGCCAGAGTTTTAAAGGCGAGGAACGGCTCAAATATCTGCTGGATTTCCGCGACCGCTACAAAATCACCCTACGCAGTATCGGTATGTTGCGCTCGGTGCATTCCAGCGTGTTTGCCTATGTTTATTTGTATTTGCGAGCGTTTTTGTTCGGCGAAACCGAAGCTATTGAAGATTTTATTTTGGATACATCTTCTTCTCAGCTGTTTTTGCTGTTGCAGGGTGAAGATATCCAAATTGCCGATTTTCCGATTGTCAAGCACGCCTTAAAAGAATTAAAGAACGGCCGCTGCAAAGAGCTGTTGTATTCAAGCGGTGCCATCAACTGGGATGCGCTTTACGACTTTGTTGACGAGATGATACAGGAAGCCGGCGGTATGGAAAATCTGCGGGCAATGGGGTTTGACGGCATTCAGGCCAAGACCATACGCGCTTTTTGGAATAAGAGCGCCAATATGCAGAAAATGCTGAAGATTCTGCGCCAGATGGCTATGGACGGGAGCGACCCGATTATCAACCGCCTGATTGAAATGTGTGAGTATCGTCTGGGCCGTCCTACCGATAAAAGCAAGAAAAAGATGGAGCGATTTATCGAGCATACGCGGCGGCTGATGGTGGCCCGCGCCTATGAGTTGACGCAACCGCGCACCATGGACCAGATGTTGATTTCGGCCTTTCCGTCGGTATTTTTGGAGTATTTCTAATGGCACCACAACTTCCGCAAGGTTTATCCGAAAGAACCGCCGCAAAAAGTTTATTATGAAAACAATCAAAAGAAAAAGCGACAGGCCGAGGATATTCTCAAAAACAAAATTGCTTATGAAGAAGAAACCAACAAGGTCAAAACATATCAGCGTGAAGAACAAAATAAAAAGGTAAAGTCAGACAACGCAACCAGCCTCAATTTGTTTGTGATTCAGGAAGATAAGAAAGAAAAAGTCAAAGAATCCGCACAGAACGCTCGCAACGATGTGCCGGAAAGACTCGCCGACGAGCGTAAGAATCAGCGCGATGCCGATGCCGCGGCTTCGTTGTCGGTTATTGAACAATCCAAAAAACAAAACTCTCTGTAATTTCAGAGAATCTTCAAGATATCATGCATAAC
>JAEEMQ010000007.1 GCA_016283295.1 Alphaproteobacteria bacterium | reverse complement strand
CCTTTATGCAACACAATACCGCCGATGAGCTGAACATCATAATGGCGCTGTCCCATCACACGTTTGGCGGCCTCGCGCACGGTGGCAAACGCCTCCGGCAGAATATCATCGAGGGTTTCGCCTTTCTTCAGGCGTTCTCTGAATTCTTGCGTTTTAGCCGTAAGTTGTTCGTCGGATAATTTAATAAAGTCCGGTTCCAAGGCATTTATTTGATTTACGATTTTATACTGTTTCTTTACAAAACGATCATTGGCACTGCCAAAAATTTTACGAGCAATTTGTCCTAACATTTGTATTCCTTATAATATTATGTCTTTTAATACTTAGTTTGATTCATTTGTAAAGTCAATACTCTGCGCAAAAGTTATAAACTTATATTGAAATTTAAAATAATCGGGTTATAGTAGCTTTGATTTATTTATTAAGGAGGAAATCAAATGCAGAAAAAATATATCATCGCAACATTCGCAGCTGTCATTGTATTGATTGCCGGCGCCATGACTTATAAAGTTCACGCCGAAAAGAACAAGGGTGTTGCGGCCGTTGTTAACGGCGAAACGGTTACCGTTGCCGAAATTAAAGAAGTTTATGACAAGAATCCGCAGATTAAAGCACAGGCTTCTTTTGAAGATTTCTATAATCAGGCCATTGATGTTGCCGTAAACGGCAAATTGGCCCTGCAGGCAGCAACCGCCGCCAAAGTTCAGGAATCCGATGCTTATAAGGCTCAGATTGCTGAATTGCAGGATGAAGTTGCACGTCAGGTGTATATGGAACAAAGAGTTAACGAACGCGTAACCGACGAGGCTGTTCAAAAGGTTTATGACGATTATGTTTCCAAGTTTGAAAGCGAAAAAGAAATCAAAGCCAAACACATTTTGGTAGCAACCGAAAAAGAGGCTAAAGATATTATCGCTAAGTTGGAAGCTAAAGAGGCTTCTTTTGACGAATTGGCTCGTAAGTTTTCCAAAGACCAATCCGATTTGGGTTACTTTACGGAAAAAGCAATGGTTCCGGAATTTTCTAAGGCCGCATTCGCTTTGGATAAGGGTGCTTTCTCCAAGGCTCCGGTTAAGACCGAATTCGGTTATCATGTAATTTTGGTTGAAGATATCCGCGATACCAAACCGTTGCCGCTTGAAAACGTAAAAGAACAAATCAAAATCAATTTGGGCCAGCAGGCCGTTGCCGAAATCATCAAAGAATTGAACGACAATGCGCAAGTTGAAAAGTTTGATTTGAACGGTAAGAAAATCGAAGCAAAAGCCAAATAATCTTTAACCGATTGTTTGATATAAAAAATGTCCCCGATTTTTCGGGGACGTTTTTTTGTGTTGAGGGAAGATTATTTACCTTCCAAAATAGCCTTAAACAATTCGTGTACGCTCGGAATGTGGTTGTGAGCATACAACGGGTCGGTAGCAAAGCGATAAACGTTGTGGCCGGCAAAAGCCAGGTTGTTTTGAATATCGCCGCCGTGACCGATGTTCATCAGTGTTTGATGGATGCAATAAGTGCGCGGGTCCGGAATTTTGCCGGTGCAACCGTTTTCGCGCGACCAACTGGAGAATTGGCATTGTGACAGACAGCCGACGCATTCGGAGCGTTGTTTCTGCATTTCAATCCATTCATCCGGGGTTAAGAACACCAGAGTAGAATCCGGAGTTTCCTTAATCATCGAATAGCCCTGATTGCGCTGTTCTTCCACCTGCTTTTTATCGGCCGGATTAATGTATACGGCCTTGTGCGGAGCTATCGGCAACAGGAAAGTCAGTTCGTCGGTCGCCGTATCGCTGTACGGAATTTCCGCTTTTTTACGGCGCATCAGATTGCTGAGGAAATTATTTTTAATCGCCGAAGAAAAGAAGCCGGTCGGGCTGAATTTTTGCAAGATAACATCGCCTTTTTTAGCGTGCATCATCAAAAGTTTCCAGGCATCGCTGATCGGGCTTTCTTTGGTAATCATCGGGCGGGTGCCGAATTGGAAAGCAACGTTGCCGAGTTCCGGATTGTCGATATAATCCTGCCAATCGCTCAAGCTCCAAACACCGCCGGCAATAATAATCGGCAAATCTTTGAGGCCGAGTTCGTTCAAAACCTGACGCAAGGCAACCAGACGCTCGTACGGGCGCTCCGGTGAAAGCGGGTCTTCGGCATTGGAAAGGCCGTTATGGCCGCCGGCCAACCACGGATCTTCATAAACCACACCGCCCAAATATTCGGCATAGTTTTTGAAAGAACGCTTCCATAAAACAGTCATGGCGCGTGCCGAAGAAATAATCGGATAGTAATAAACATTGTGCTCGGAAGCGATCTTGCCTAAGTTATACGGCAGGCCGGCACCGCAGGTAACGCCGTGAATCAGACCTTTGGCGCCATCAAGTACACGGGTGATAACTTCTTGCGAATCGGCCATTTCCCACAACATATTGATATGGATACGGCCGTTGTCGCCGGCAATATCGTGAGCAATCTGCGCTTGCGAGATGCCGCCCTTGATAGCATATTCAACCATTTCGCGGTGGCGTTTGGCGCGAATTTTCTCGTGGAAAATTTCCGGAATAATCGAGCCCTCAAGCGAAATCTCGGTCGGGCTTACCATCGAAATGGTGCCGACACCGCCTTCTTTGGCCCAAGAGCCGGAACTTTTGCCGTCGGTACCGTTAATACCTTTGCCGCCTTCAATCAGCGGATATACCATAGCCCCTGAAATGTTGAGTTTGTTTAGTGCTTTCATTGTGTTACGCCTCTCTTGTTTTTTGCCACAAAATACCGTTTTCCGAATCGATTCGGAATATTTTTAAAAAAATATAATCACTTTTTATTTATTTGAAAAGTAGGCACTTTTACGACCTATAGTTACCCGAGGGAAACTATTGTGAATTTACGGGGCTAAACGGAACCAATCGAGCGGTAAACCGTTGACCACGATAAAGGCGATTAACAGGCAAATATAGCCGTAGATTTGCAGCATGCTCAGAATGTTTTGATTTTTGCGGTCCGGCAGTTTTTGCGCAACAACCGCCAACAGGCGATTTATGCCGATAATGCTCAAAACCACCAGAATCAGCTGCACAAAGATACCGCTTTCGGTCAAAATATCTTTGAATATGCCGGCAATTTTATATAAAAAGGTGAAAAACAGCAAATAAACCGCCAGCATAGCGTATAAAAAATAATGACCGATGTTTTTAATCTGCTCTTTTTCCAATTTGGTCTTGCGCAAATTTTCGGTTGCCAGTTTTTTCAGGCTCAAACCGCGCACGGTTTCCGGTTTTTCCTGCTGTTTTTTATAGTTTTCCACCTGTTCCTTGAACTTTTCGGCGACAATGCACAAACCGCAACCTTTCGGGGTAAAATAGATATGATTTTTATCTTTTTTACACTGTTTTCGATGATCCAGCAAATAAGCTAAATGAGTTTGCCATTCCAGAGCTGTCGGTCGTTCGCCGCCTTTGGTAAAGGCGCGCTCGAACAGGTTCATGGTTTCCTTATCCAAATAGTCATGAATGCTGTACGGGTTAGGTTTCTGATACGAATCCGGCCAAAAGCCGTATGCATAGTGGTATTCGGCTATGCGTTCCTGAATGGAGAGCATATCACCGGTTTTAAACGGAGTACCTGAAAACGGGTGAATTCCCTCGTTTAAGAGCTTAAAAATAATCACCGCCAGAGCGAATTTATCCTGTTCTTCGCCCATTTCTTTACAAGTTAAATCCATTCCTTCCGGATAAATATACTCTTCGCTCACAAATTCAGCCGGATAGCGTGCGCCGTTTTCGCCCTTAATCGAAAATCCGTCACAATCGAAAGCTACCACTAACTGATTTTTTTTGTAAACATACACATTCGACGGCTTTAAATCAACAATGTAGTGGCCGCAAGCGTGAAGTTTGGCAACAATGGTGGCAATATTAAATGCCGCAAAGACACGGGCGACATAGCGTTCGGTCAAACCGAGGCGCTGGCGTACGGCTTTTTGAATGAGGTGGTCGAGGGATATGGCCTCGGTGGTATCTATTTCCGGCATTAGATAACCGACGCAGAAACCTTGAGAATCTTCAAGCAAAGCGGTCGGCCAGGTAATTTGAAAATATTCCTTGCCGTCATCATCGGTAATGGTCGGAATATTCGGGCGATTGAGCAACATCGCTTCGAGCTTTTGCCGATTGGTATCACTGCGCTCTTTTTCGTGGAAAATCTTGGCAACACTGCGCGGATGAGTGGCGTCGCGATAAATTTTGCCGGCGGCACCGCCTTTGTTCAGCAGTTCGCCCAACATAATTTTTTCGTTATGGCCGTCGGGATATAAAGCCAAATATGTCATATCGGTTTCGGTCATTGCAGTTTGGCCCATAAAATGGTTTTATCGTCGGCATTGAGCCGGCGGGCGCGCACATCGTCCAAAGTGTTTTTAAGCGCCTTAACCGCATAGGTGCGGCGATTTTCTTTTTCTAAATATTCGACAATCGGAATCAGGAATTTGCGATGGATTTTATAAAAATCGTCGGAAAAAACGAATCCGGTCACGCCGTCGGTCATCAGCAACAAACGGTCGACGTTTTCAAACGGAATAAAACGCAAGCAATCCTGCCAATCATCCATGGTGTAAAAATAAGTTTCGCACGAAAAAGCACCGTTTTCCGGCTCGGAAATAATCATATTGTCATAAGAGCCGGTGCCGAAAGCAATACCGGCGCCGTCGCCGATGTGGAAAAATACCCCGCGGCCGTTATGATAGAAAAATCCGACCATGGTTGCCGAGAAATTGATTAAATCATCGGCACTTTTGCTCTTGTTGAAGCGATGCAAGATGAGCTTTTGCCGCGCTACGTTGATGGCATCAATCACGGTTTGGCGAATGTTTTTCAGATTGGCTCTTATCAGCAAATCGCACAAGGTTTCGCAGATGATTTTGGCTCCGGTTTGGGCATATTTGGCCGAGCCGGCACCGTCGGAAACAATCCCGACCGCCTTGTTTTTATGCCGGCGATAACAGCTGTAATCCTGGCAAGGCAAGCCGTTGGCTTTGTGCAACGAGCCGCGGACCGAGACGGATAAAAGCCGTATGTTATTGCTGTTTGTCGGCATATTTCTTACTTTTCATTCCATTCCGTTATGTCATCGAGATAGTTATTGGCATTAGGCGCTGCCTTAGAAATGCACGAAACACTGCGGCTGAGCCAGAGGAAAAATTCCGTAAACTTCAGGCCGGTCAGGCGTTTCGGCGGCAACATCGAAAACTTGGCCAATTTATCCAAATTAGCGCCCTGAGTACCGATGGCGTGAATCACCACCTTTTTGTTTTTTTGCGCATAGCGGCAGATTTCCGCCGAATCTTCCCAACCGTAATCGGTCGGCTCGCCGTCGCTGATAAGGAATATCCACGGGCGTTTTGAAGTTACGCCGCAGCTGTCGTAAAGGCACTTTTGTTCCTCAATTTTTTGTAAGGCTGTTTCCATGGCCTTGCCGAGCGGGGTAAGTCCGCCGGCTTCCATTACCGGAGCCGAAAAATTCATGGCGTCGGTCCAGTCAGATTCGATTTTTACTTCGTCTTTGCCGAAAGCCTTGATAATCAACAGTTGCACACGCGAACTGGCGTCAATATCGTCCTTAAGTTCGTTTTCGAGTGCCACCAGACCGGCATTGAGTTGCTTTATCGGTTCGCCGCGCATGGAACCGGAGCAATCAAGCACCAACACACACGGAGTGCGTTCGTTGGCGTTGTCGGCAAATTCAACATACGGGATGCGTTCAATGGTATTTTTGTCAGCCATTTATTTACTCCTCTCCGCGGGCGGATAACTGTGCGGAAAACCGCTGCCCGCCACCGGTTGCGGCTTAGAATAGCGTCCGCAGGCGGTTAAATTGGTCATTACGAATGCTGCCATCAAAAACAGCAAAAATATTTTACATGGATTTTGCATTTATTAACCTTTTATTTTTGAATCTTTAACTATATTTAGCATATTATCGGTTAAAAGTTAAAGATAATTTATATTTTTCGCAGAAAGTTGTTAATTAATGAATAAGATTTTGAAAATATTTACGGTTTTGTGGTTGCTTGCGGCGTGTATCGGCACGGCGGAGGCCAAAATAAACATGTTTCCGCAGCCGCGCTATATTCCGCAACTGAGTATTTATGACGATAACGGCAATGCTTATAAACTGACGGAGTTTAAGTCCGATTTGCTGATGGCGGTGGTGTGGTCCAGAACGTGCGGTCCGTGTTTGAAAGATTTGAAGCATCTGGGGCGATTTGTGCGCAAAACAATGGGCAAGGGAATAGAGGTTATTCTGATATCGCCGGATAATGAGTGGAAGTCGGCGGCGGAAAAGCGGGCGTTTTTGAAACGGCTCGGCGCCGATAATATGGTCAGCTACAACGACCGTAAGTCAAACTTTCGCGGCGGTATGGCGATTGCGGTAACTCCGACGGCGATTTTGGTCAATAAAAACGGCAAAGAAGTCGGGCAGATTACCGGCTCTATCGACTGGGAAGACCAGGACGTGGTGGACTATATGATGAAGCTCAAAAAAGAAATCTCAGAGAAACTTGAGCAGAGCGAAGCCGCCGATCAGCAAGATTAAGAATAATACCGACAACCAACCGAGATTTTTTTCGATAAACGTGCGCATTTTTTCGCCGTAAGCATACAACAGCCAGGCAATCAAGAAAAATCTTAAGCCGCGGGCAATAACCGAGGCAACGGTGAACACGGCCAGATTCAAGTGTACCACACCGCTGGCAATGGTAATGATTTTATACGGAAACGGAGTAATGCCGGCGCCAAACACTATCCATGCACCGTATTCGTTGTAAAGGTTTTTGAACTCGTTGAATTTTTCCAAGTAGCCGTAAAAACTCAGCAACGGTTCGGCAATGAGCTGAAAGAAATAAAAGCCGATGATATAGCCGAGATAAGCTCCGATAACGCTGGCAACGGTGCAGACACCGGCAATCTTCCAGGCCTGTTTCGGCGCGGCCAAAATCATCGGAATCAGCATAATATCCGGCGGAATCGGGAAAAACGAGCTTTCCACAAACGAAATCACCGCCAGCCAAAACAAAGCGTGTTGTTTGGCGGATAAGTGAATAACCTCGTCATAAATGCGGCGAACAAAGTTGTTGAAAGACATGTTTTTCCTTCAGTTGTTGCAAACATGAAGCAATACTAAGGCAAAAACTTTTGAATTTCAGCTGTATCCTGATGTCTATCCACATAAAAAATGCGTTGATGCGCTAAACCGTGGCGAGCGGAGATGAATTCCGGTGCATATTCAACCCATACCGCATAAGGTTGATTCTTTTGCAAATAGCGGGCGGCGGCGTCAATGTTGTGTACTTCAAAATAAGAAATGTTGCGGGCTGCCAACCATTCGTGCAGCTTATCAGAGCGCGGCGAAAAGCGGTCAAGCAGCAATATTTGGTGTTTTTTGGCGCCGAAACTGTAACTTTCGACAATGTCGGAGAGGCGGTGATAATCAAGCGGCATACTCAAATAATGCGCCACCCGCGGGCTGACTTCAAACGGTTCGTTTTGCGAATGCATGACGATAATCGGAAAATTGCCGGTTTCGGGCTTGTTTTCAAAATTTTGCACGAGGGAGGCGATTTGCTTATCGCTGCCGCTCAAATTAAGAACCATTACCTCGGGCGACAATTCTTCGGCGTAGCGCAAAAAGCGGTAAATATTGTCGGAGGTAAACGTTTTCAGGGCCTTGTTTTCAAAAATATCGGCAAAGGCCGATTGGACGCCGCGTCTGGCATCATAATAAAAAACGTCGGCGGAATTTGTTTGCTGCATATATTTACCTCCATCAATGAACGAGGTTTTAAATATAATGGCAAAAGCGGCGGATTAAAGGGGTTTGTTTTGCAAAAAATAAGCGTCGAGAGTGTTTTTTAAGAGCATGGCAATAGTCATCGGTCCCACTCCGCCCGGCACCGGAGTAATGGCGGAAGCGGTGGAAAGAACATCGTCAAAATCTATATCGCCGCAGATTTTATCGTTTTGGCGGTTGATACCGACATCAATCAAAATCGCTCCCGGTTTCAGCCAATCACGCTTAACCAGCTCGGCGACACCGCAGGCGGCCACCAAAATATCGGCTTTGCGGGTCAACTCCTTAATGTTTTGCGTATGGATATGGGTAATCGTTACCGTACATTCCTGATTGAGCATCAGTGTGGCGAGCGGGCGGCCGACAATCAGCGAAGCGCCGATGATAACCACGTTTTTGCCGCTCAAAATCGGGCATACGGACTTAACCAAAGTCATAATTCCGAGGGGAGTTGCCGCGATAAAATACGGTTTTTCGTTATTTTGCAACATTCCGGTATTGTAGGGATGGAAGCCGTCAACGTCCTTTTGCGGCAAAATACGGTTGATGATACGGTGGGTGTTCAAATGCTCCGGCAACGGCAATTGCACGATAATTCCGTTTATTTGCGAATCGGCGTTGCATTGGTCGATTAATTGCAACAAATCGCTTTCGGAAGTTGTTTCTTCAAGATGAAAGAGCTGTGTTTCCAAGCCGATTTGCGCAGCGGCTTTTTGTTTGTTGCGCACGTAAATCAGGCTGGAATAGTCGTTGCCCGCCAAAATTATAGCCAGTTTTGGAGCCCGCGGCAAGGCGGAAATCTGTTGTTTGAGGCTGTCGCGGATTTGTGCGGCAATCAAACGTCCGTCAATTATTTGCGCAGTCATCTTTATCTCCTTTGACTAAATCATTTAGTTTATTTTGTAGCGGCACGGTGAGCGGCAGGGCAACATAAAACTTTTTATAGTGAGTGGTGGCGCCGGACACCAATTCAATGCTTTGTTTGGAAATTTCCAGTTCTTTGGCCAGCATTTTAATTAGCTCTTTATTGGCCTTGCCTTTTTCGGGAGCAACGGTAACCCCGGCCTTTAAATAAACCGCGCCGTCGGTATAAACAAAAAGCTCACCGAAACCGCAAGACGAAGCATTGGGGGTTAATTTGATACGGATGAAAAATCCGTCTTTACCCGGTTCGAAAAATAACTGTGTCACATCAATCCCTGTTTAACCCATTCGGTCAGGTTCGATACAAACTGATATACGAAGATGATGGCCAACAACAAAACATACGGGGCAACATCATAGCCGGAAATAGGCGGAACTTTTTGCCGAATCAATTTATACACCGGTTCAGTCAGGTTCTTTAAAATTTCCATAAATTTTTCCGCATACTTATTGTGTACGGACATCAGTTTATAATGGAACATCCAATAAAGGATGATGTCCACGGCCACGATTTTGAAATAAATATCAATCGCAATGCTGAGAATATTTAACAGCGGTAATAAGAATAATGCGATAATTCCCATTTTTGAACTCCTTAATCAATATTGTCACCGCTCGGTGACGATGCTTTAGCTTTTTCTAACACAAGAAATCTGTTCTTGTCAAATCTTCTTTTATTATATGTTCCGCGCAACAGGGCAATACGCTCGCTGATGTCGTCATTTGCCGGTGCGGACGATTCTTGCGGCGCTTCGTTTTGCGGAGCCGCGGCGGTTTCTCTTACTTCTACCGGCGTACCTACTTCGAGCCGCAGTTCCAACAACATAATTCTTTTGAGCCAATTCACGGCATTGAACGAATCGGTCAAATCGGTATCGTCTTCGTGGTCAATATCCAAACTGGCACGCTCTTTCGGGCTGAAATTATAGTCGTAACCCAAACTTTGCAGCGATTTAAGCATTTTATAAATCGGCTTGGCGCGTTCATAATCTTCGCGCCCGACCTCGGTATCCGTTTCATCGCGGGTATAATTTGAAATCAAATCGTGAATCTCGCGTAAACGGGTGATGTTGAGCCGCAGTTCTTCCAAACGGGAAGTATCATCGGTATCTAAAGCGCGCAACAGACAAAAGGCCGTAAACAGCGTAAATTCGTAGCGCTCGATCATTTCCAAAAATTCGGAGCGTTCTTCGTAATCTTCCCGCGTGATGTAGCCGTCGTTCATGTGTTTGATGATGTTGGCGGCGTTTTCCAAAATATCGTAGTGCGTTTGTTCGGGCGATTCGTAAACACAGCTCAAGGTCAGTTCTTTGGCCAGTTTATCCATAATCTCCGGCTTGTCGTAAGTTTTGTTGCCGAACTCAACCGTATAGTCGTCCGGAGCCAAAATCACTTCGCGCAAAATGGTGCAGGCATTCTGACGGCTGACCGCCGGAAAACAGTTTTCCGTTGCGTCATACAAAGCATCAAAATGTGCACAGTTTTCGTAACGCCCCATAAATTATCTTTCCTCAAAAATAACTTTAGCCTGTTCCAGCCAGAAAATATGGTCGATAACCCAGTTACTGATTTGCTCGATTTTTTCCATCTCAATACCGAGGGCAATCCCCACTTTGCCGATAAACAGCGTTTCTTCGTCGGAAAGGATATTGTCAACGTGAGACAGCATACACATTTCGCGAATCAGCTCCATTGCCAGATGGCGGTTTTTGATGATTTTGATTTCTTCCAAAACTTTGGCTTCGTCATCAAAATCTTTGAGGCTGTCAACTTCAATACCTTGAGCCTGCGCCGCTTCTTTAATGAAAGTTATTTCGTTTTTATCGGTAAAGCCGTCCGCATCAGCCAAATGAAGCAATACTTTGAAGAAAATGATTTTTTCTTCTGCGGATGCCGAATTAAGGTATGACGGCAGAATGTTGGTAATGTTGGACATAGGGGTACCTCTCCTTCAAACACTAATATAGAGCGTATTTTATATAAGACAAATTAAAAAATTATAAATTTTCGCCGCGGTGCATTATTTTGCTGTATTTTTCACAAGATTAAAGCAAAATATCGTCCGGCCGTGTCGGACATATTCTGAACGCTGAAATACCAAGAGAAAACCGCAGAGCGAAATGTTCTGCGGTTTTTTTGCGAAAAGCGGAAAAAAGATTTGAAATTTTGCCGATAATGGCTTAAAGATGAATATAACGAAATTATAAGGAAACATAAAGTGTCTGAAAAATATTTTATTAAAACTTTCGGTTGTCAAATGAATGTCTATGATTCATCGCGAATCGCCGATATGCTGAAAAATGAAGGCTATGAGGAAACGTCAAGACAGGCTGATGCCGATATTGTGCTGTTCAATACCTGCCATATTCGTGAAAAGGCGGCGGAAAAACTGTTTTCCGATTTGGGACGGGCTCATTTGATTCAGTTGGAACGTGAAGAAGCCGGCAAGTCAACGATTATCGGAGTAGTCGGTTGTGTGGTACAGGCCGAGGATGAGCAGATTATCAAACGGGCGCCGTTTGTGAATTTTGCTTTGGGGCCGCTGATGTATCATAAAATACCGGAAGTGTTGCGCAAAATTAAGCAGAATAAAGAGCAGGAAAGCGTGGTAAATACGGACTTTCCGGCCGAAAGTAAGTTTGATTTTCTGCCGGAAAATAAGGCGCAGGGAGCGTGTTCGTTTTTGGCGATTCAAGAAGGTTGCAACAATTTCTGCACTTATTGCGTGGTGCCGTATACCCGCGGGGTGGAATATTCGCGGCCGGTGGAAGAAGTGATTAAGGAAGCCAAGCGCCTTTTGGCGACCGGCACGCTGGAAATCAATTTGCTGGGGCAAAATGTCAACTCGTATCACGGCGAAGATGCAAGCGGCAAGGAACGTGATTTGGCTTATTTGTTACATCGGGTGGCGGAGCTTGACGGAATAAAGCGTATTCGCTATACCACTTCGTATCCGGCGGATATGAGCGACGAGCTGATTGCTTGCCACAAGGATATCCCGGTGTTGATGCCGTATTTGCATTTGCCGATACAATCGGGTTCGGACCGGATTTTGAAGGCGATGAACCGGCGGCATACTTCGGGTGACTATCTGCGAATTGTGGAAAAACTCAAAAAAGCCAATCCTAACATCGGCATGTCGTCGGACTTTATTGTCGGCTTTCCGGGCGAAACCGACGAGGATTTCCGAAAGACGCTCGATGTGGTAAATGAAGTGAAATATATTCAGGCGTTTTCATTTAAATACAGCCGCAGAGCGGGAACACCGGCGGCGGTAATGGATAATCAGGTGGAAGAAAAAGTTAAAAAAGAACGTTTGGATATTTTGCAAACTCTTTTATTTGATTATCAAACCAAGTTTAATCAGGCTTGTGTCGGTAAGGTTATGCCGGTGCTGCTGGAACAAAAGGGGCGGCACAAAGGGCAACTTATCGGACGCACTCCGTATATGCAAAACTTGCATATTGAAACAGACAGTGCTAACATAAACAAAATCATTGAGGCAAAAATTGTGGAAGCGACTACCAATTCGCTGACCGGAAAGGAGATTTAATATGGCGGAAATTTGTTTTGAATTGTTTAACAATCAACTGGTGCAACAGCTTGTCGGCGAGGCAGACAGCAACTTGCGGCTGATTGAAAAAATGCTCAATGTCGAGATTTTGAGCTTCGGTAATCAGATTACAGTTAAGGGTAGCGCGAGCGACGTGGAAAATGCCAAAACGGCGATTGAAATCTTGTATAACAAGGTCAGCCGCGGGGTTGATGTGGGCGAACAGGAAGTGAAAGCGGCCGTCAGAATGAGCGGCGATGTGCACACCGAAGATGATAAACAGAATATGACAGATATTGTGCTCAAAACCAAAAAACGCTATATTTATCCGCGTTCGGCCAACCAAGCCAAATATATTCAGGAAATGATGAAAAACGAACTGGTGTTCGGCCTCGGACCGGCCGGTACCGGTAAAACTTATCTGGCGGTGGCATTGGCGGTTTCAATGATGCTTGAGGGCACGATAGATAAGATTATCCTGTCGCGTCCGGCGGTGGAAGCCGGCGAAAACTTAGGCTTTTTGCCGGGCGATTTGAAGGAAAAAGTCGATCCGTATCTGCGCCCGCTGTATGATGCGCTTTATGAAATGTTGCCGGCGGAACAGGTGGATAAAAAGCTGGCTTTGGGCGAAATAGAAATCGCACCGCTTGCCTTTATGCGCGGCCGTACTTTGGCTAATTCTTTCATTATTTTGGATGAGGCGCAGAACACTACGCCGATGCAGATGAAAATGTTTTTAACCCGTTTGGGCGAAAATTCGCGCATGGTGGTTAACGGCGATTTGAGCCAGGTGGATTTGCCGAGCGGGGTGATTTCCGGCCTGCGTGACGCGCTGAGTACCCTGAAAAACGTGGATAACATTTCTTCGGTAACGTTCGGCTCCGAAGATGTGGTACGGCACGGCTTGGTGGCTAAAATCGTTAAGGCTTACGAAGAAAAAAGCAAACGTAATCACGAGGCAGATCGTTACGAAAATGTCTGAGATTATTTTAGAAACGATTGTTGAAGACAAGCGTTGGTCGGCGGCGATTGCAGATATAGAGCAGGTGGCGGAAAAGGTAAAAACTGCTGCTTTCGGCTGGTTGCGGACGCACGAAAATTTGGAGTTTTTGAACGGTTTCAAGCCGCTGAAAATTAACGTGTGTCTGAGTGATGACGAAACGGTGCATCGGCTCAATAAGGAGTTTCGCGGCATGGATAAGCCGACCAATGTGCTTTCTTTTGCCAATTTGGATTTTGCCGATTTTGATGCCGATAACGAGCCGTATGACGAAATTGAACTCGGCGACATTATTTTGGCGTACGAAACCATGGTGCGCGAGGCCGCCGAGCAGGAAGTTACGCTGCAAGAGCATTTTTGCCATTTGCTTACGCACGGTTTTTTGCATCTCTCCGGTTATGACCATCAAACGCCGGACGAGGCAGCGTATATGGAAAATGCGGAAAAAGAAATTTTGCAAATGCTGAATATAGCTGATCCGTATGAGGGGGAATAATGGCAGAAAAAAAGCGCAAAACAACGGAACGAAAAATATCGGTAAAGAAAAAAACGAGCAAAGCCAAAACGACGACACGTAAGAAAGCGGCGCCGCAAATTGCGCCGGTGAAGGAGTTGCCGGTTGCGGACAGTTTGCAGGCGGCGGAGAGCAAAGACGATTTGTCGCGGGGCGAAAAGGCGGTTAAAATCGTTATCAAATATCCGAAAACGGCGGCTTGTGTTTTGGGCGCAATCTTGACTTTGGCTTTGCCGCCGTATCATCAGCTCTGGGCGCTGTTTTTGGCTTTTTCCGGCCTGATGTTTCTGGCTTTCGGAACCAATCGTACCCGTAAGTTGGCGGGTTTGGGCTATTGGTTCGGTTTCGGTTATTTTGCTGCCGGTTTTTATTGGATCGGCAACGCCTTGTTGATTGATGTGGCGCAAACCGGCTGGCTGTATCCGCCGGTGTTGCTCCTAAACGGTGCGTTCTTCGGCCTGTTTACGATTCTGCCGGTGGCGGTTACCAAATACGGGCGCAACATATTTTCTAAAATATTGCTGTTTGCCGCCGTGTGGTGTTTATCTGCCGAATGGTTGCGCAGCTTTTTGCTGACGGGATTTCCGTGGAATCCGATAAGCTCGGTGTTGACTTTTCATCCGACGATGTTGCAGATTTTGGCGGTGTTCGGCACTTACGGCACTTCTTTGCTGACGGTGTTGGTGGCGGCATGGCCGGCGGTTTGGCTGGTACGGCCGAATAAATATCGGGCCGCGGCGGCGTGTTTGTCTTTGCTGGCGGGATTGGGCGTCTGGCAATTCGGCGAATATGTTTTGGATACCAAGCCCGAAGTACCGGACGGACATTCGATTATGGTGCGTTTGGTGCAACCGAGTATTCCGCAGACCTTAAAGTGGGATCGCGCGGCGCTGGAGGAAAATCTGCAAACTTATATTGATTTGAGCCGGGAAAAAGATATCGGCTATGTTGACTTTACGGTTTGGGGCGAAACGGCATATCCGTACGATTTACTCTATGACGAAAATCATAATCGCAAGCTGACGGCGGCGGTGCCGACATACGGGCATTTGATAACCGGTTTTCTGCGTCGGGTTGATGACGGGTATTATTATACGCCGTACAATTCTTTCGGGGTAATCAATAAAAAAGGCACGTTGGTCGGGTGGTATGACAAGAGCCACCTGGTGCCGTTCGGCGAATATATCCCGTTTAGAAAATATTTGCCGGAGTGGGTGCGGCCGATAGCCAACACGGTGGCGGAATTCGGACGCGGCGAAAAGTTCAAAACCATCAAAGTCGGCGATTATCCGGAATTTGCGCCGTTGATTTGTTATGAAGTTATTTTTTCCGACGAGGTGGTAAAAAAAGGTGCCGATCGGCCTAAATGGGCGGTGGTGCTGACCAACGACGGCTGGTACGGTATCAGTTCCGGACCTTATCAACACCTGGCGGCGGCGCAAATGCGTGCGGTCGAGGAGGGGATTTCGGTGGTGCGTAGTGCCAACAGTGGCATAAGTGCGGTAATCAATCCGTACGGCCGAATTGTGGCACAGATTCCGCTCGGAGCGCGCGGTATGGTTGATGCTTTGGTAAAGCCGGAGGAAGCGCATTTAACCCCGTTCGGGCAGTACGGCAATCGGATTCCGCTGATGATGAGCGTGATGGTGCTGTTGTTGGCGCTGATATGTTCGTTGTTGCCGAACCCGAGCAAAGCGTAGCGGCTAGCATTTGATGTTTTCGATATATACAAGTGACTTTTCGTAGCGTTTGTAAACGTAATACAAATGCGAGCCTTTAATCACAATAAACGAGTGTTTACCGAGCCGGAATTTGACCCCGGTGCGGGCGAATTTGTTTAAGTGATGAAGATATTGCGTCATGAACATTTGATTGCCTTTTTTTTGCAATCTTTTAACGAGTGTTTTTAAATAAGTCAACTAAAAAGAGAAAATAAATTTATGCCGGGAGAGTAAAAGTCTGCCGCTCGATAGGGTATCAGCGCGATTTATATTGTTGCATTTTGGCGGCCACGATATCTTCGGCCGTGACCATACGGCTTTCGGCCAGGCGTTGGCGGTTGGCGGCTCCCATCTCTTGAGCTTTTTGCTGATAAGCGGTATCATATCTTAGATCACCTTCAAAGAATTCCATCGGATTCAGTCTTTTACCTTCAATTTCGACAGTCGGCAGACTGTTATAATAATCATCCAAAGTCCGGATATCCTTACCGGCTAAACCGCTGATGACTTTTTCTGCCCGCTTGGCGTCTCTTTTCAGCATTTTGCGAATTTTTTTCTCGGAAAGTGCTTTGTATTCTTTGGTAGTTTCATTATAAATGTAACCGTCAACTTTGCCGTCACTGTAGGAGTACAGATAGGTGTCTTCGCCGGTTTTGGTGTTGTGTGTTTTATAATGAGTTCCCTTATCGTTCATGCCGGCATAAAAAGTTTCGCCGCTGTTATCACCTTGTCGCAAATATGCTTTATCCGGGTGATCGACAACATTATGATTGGCGCTGACTCTGGCATATCTTGCTAAAGTTCCGTCCTTTTTCATGGTATCCCTGAAGTCACTCTTTATAGATTTGCCGACAGAGGCGGACTCATAATGTGAAGTCACACCGCGATCGTTGCCTTTGCGATCAATGGTAGTGGTATGTGTTTTCGAACTTTGCCATTCATCGTGGTCGGCATAACCGCGGCTTTGCGCCAATGCGTAGGAAGAATATCCGGTTGTTGTTTCGGAACTTTGCGCCGTCCGTTTGTCTTTATATTGGGTATAGGTGGTTGTTGTTCTGCCGTAGTGGGAGTCACTCAAGTTTTGTTTGGTCACCACCCGCTCGGACTGCGAATAATTTTTAGTGACCGTACTGGTGGCAACATTTTCTTGGATAACGGCTGACATGTCACCGCCGTAAATCGATTTTCGGGCATCTACGGTGTAGGTTTCTTTTTTACCTTTAATACTGTCGGTGGCGTTGGAAAATTGACTTCCTTTATATTGCGGCGCGGCGGTAACATTGATGTGCGGAATATCTTCAGGCTTGAGAGTAGGCGTGCGCGTAACTTCCGCCTTGGCCGGTACTTCAACTTTACCGACGCTTTTGGCTTCCGTGGTTTTCGCTTTATCTTCCTCCATTTACTTTCCCCTTATGTATAAACATAACACTTTTGCAAGCCGAAGGCAAGCAAAAAAAGCCATATCGGCGAAATATCACTTTCGCGCCGCAAAAACTGCAAATTTAGAACGCAAATACGAGAGCAGCGCTTCGTCCTTAAAGAACTTGTCGCAATCGCTCTCTCGGGTGGCCGTATCGCTCGGAATCGGTCGATATTTTTGGATATAATACTCTTTTACGCCGAGTGCGGACAGCTCATCGGCAATCGTATAAATATCGGCAATATCCAAAAGCCGCGGGTCACAAGTGGTGCGGCATTCGAAATGTTTGCCGCTCTTAATCAGCATATCGAGGCTTTGTTTGATTTTTTCCACGTCGCCCGCTCCGCCGGTGGCACGTTTGTAATGTTCGGCATTAAGCGGCGCCTTAATGTCAAAACCGACCCAAATCACTTTATCAATAACTTTGGCAAACGCTTCCGGATTGTAGCCGCCGGTGTGCAGACCGACTTCAAAACCCATGGCCTTTACTTCATCCATGGCTTGCGGCAGATTGCTTTGCAACAACGGTTCGCCGCCGGAGAATACAACGGCATCAACCATCCCTTTGCGGTGTTCCAACAGGTGCATCAGATGTTCCCACTTGGCGTCGGTTTCGCCGTTCGGGTCTTGCAGCGATTGATTATAGCAAAACGGGCAACGCCACGGACAGCCCTGCATAAACACCACCACGGCTATTTTGGAGGGAAAGTCCACCAAACTGAATTTTTCGATATCACCGATTCTGATTAAATCTTTTTCCATGTTTCCTCACTTTTTAACCGAAGCAAAGCCTTTGGCCTCCAAATATTCGGCCATTTTTTTTGCCAACCGATATTGCGGCGAATCGCCGCCGTAGCGCGAGCCGATGTCTTCCAGCCTTTCGGCGTAAGAAACCGGTTCGCCTTTGGCATTGATTTGCATATCCGCGGAGTTTAACAAATCAAGCTCATAAGAGGAGTATTCGCAATCGGGAACACCGTGCCAATAAACCTCTTGCCAATATTTATAACCCTGTTCTTTGAGCAGATTCCCGCCGAAAAAATTATGTTCTTGCGGTTGATAGATATAGCCGATGTCGTGCAAAAGCCCGAGCAAAAACATTTCTTTTTCTTTGCCTTTGGGGGCGAGCCGCATCATCAGCTCGGCAACACCGCGAATATGTTTATATCTGTTGTCGTCTATCATTTTTTGCCTTTCAAAAAAGGGAGAATTATAGTAATCCTCCCTTTATCTCAAACCGAAACGGATATTATTCGGCAGCCATTTGGCAACCGCATGTTCCTTCCAGACTCAAATGCATAACCGCTTTTTCTTCCACAAAACACTTACGAGAATAGTATTCGGATTTTTTACCCTTGTTGAATTCGGAAACCGGACGGTGATAACCCATCACACGGGTCCAGATTTCGCAAGGTTGTCTCTCGGCGTCGGTTAAAGCAATGTCTTCAAAATTAATGGTGTTGTTCATTTATATTCTCCTAAGTGTTTTGTTAAATCATCAATGGTTCTTGCGGCTCTTAAGCAACGTTACTTGCTTTAAAAGCTTTCATCTTGGCGGCCTTCTTTTCTTCGTCGCATTTCGGGCAGAATTTGTGCTCGCCGGCCAGATAGCCGTGTTTCGGACAAATCGAGAAAGTCGGAGTTATAGTAATATATGGCAGACGGTAATTGGTCAGAACCTTTTTAATCAGTTCGCCGCAAACCTTCGCCGAAGAAATTCTTTGGCTCATATAGAGGTGCAACACGGTGCCGCCGGTGTACTTGGATTGCAGAGTTGCCTGCAAATCAAGTGCTTCGAACGGGTCATCGGTATAGCCCACCGGCAACTGCGAAGAGTTGGTATAATACGGATTTTCTTCGGTGCCGGCTTGAATGATGCCAGGGAAACGTTTTTTATCTTCACGCGCAAAACGATAGGTGGCGCTTTCGGCCGGAGTGGCTTCGAGGTTATACATGTGGCCGGTTTCTTCCTGAATCTTAATCAATTTGGCACGGATGTAATCCAGGAATTTTTCGGCAAAAGCCTTGCCCCATTCGTCGGCAATATGATGTTCATCGTTTGTAAAGTTGCGAATCATCTCGTTAATGCCGTTAACGCCGATGGTTGAGAAGTGGTTGCGCAAAGTACCGAGATAACGCTTGGTGTACGGATATAAGCCGTTATCAATCAGACGCTGAATGGTTTTGCGCTTAATCTCAAGCGAGGTACGAGCAATATTCAAGAGCTCGTCAACGCGACCGAATAAGCCGGCTTCGTTGCCTTTGTAAACATAGCCCAAACGAGCGCAGTTAAAGGTTACAACGCCGATGGAACCTGTTTGTTCGGCCGAACCGAACAAGCCGTTGCCGCGCGCCAAAAGTTCACGCAAATCAAGTTGCAAACGGCAGCACATCGAACGAATCTGTCCCGGTTTCAAAACCGAATTAATGAAGTTTTGGAAATAAGGCATACCGTATTTGGCAGTCATTTCAAACAACAGCTGCGATTTTTCGTCATCCCACGGGAAATCCGGAGTCATATTATAAGTCGGAATCGGGAAGGTAAACGGACGATCCATCACGTCGCCTTCCATCATAACCTCGATATAAGCGCGGTTAATCATATCCATTTCTTTTTGCAAATCACCGTAAGTGAACGGCATTTCTTCCTGACCTTCGATAATCGGCATAAAGTTTTCGTCGTGGCCGGCAATATGGCCGCCGATGTACGGGTGTTGGTCACGCAAATCTTCCGGGCATACCCAGTCAAACGTAAAGTTGGTGAACGGAGTTTGCGAACCCCAGCGTGACGGCACGTTCAGGTTATAAACCAATTCCTGCATGCATTGTTTAACTTCGGCATAAGACAGATTATCTTTTCTGATGTACGGAGCCAGATAAGTATCAACCGAAGAAAATGCCTGAGCACCGGCCCATTCGTTTTGCAGAGTGCCCATAAAGTTAACCATTTGACCGGTCGCGGCCGACAAGTGCTTCGGCGGGTTGGCTTCGGCTTTGCCGCGAACGCCGTTGAAGCCTTCTTTTAATAAATTTTTCAAAGACCAACCGGCGCAATAAGCAGCCAACATATCCAAATCGTGAATATGAATATCGCCGTTGCGGTGTGCTTCACCGACTTCTGCCGGATAAACATGGCTCAGCCAGTAGTTGGCCGTAACTTTACCGGAAACATTCAAAATCAGGCCGCCGTTGGAATAGCCTTGGTTGGCATTGGCATTTACGCGCCAATCGAGTCTTTCCAGATATTCGTTAATCGAGCTTTCAACATCAACCATAACTTTGTGGTCGGTGCGGGCGCGGGTACGTTGATCACGATATAAAATATAAGCTTTGGCGGTGGCGGTATAGTTGGAGGAAATCAGCGCTTGTTCGACAATATCCTGAATTTGTTCGATAGTCGGCACGGTTTCGGCAAATTTATAATTGGCTACCTTCATAACCTGTGCGGTCAAAAGCCAGGCATCGGCTTCACCGAACTCACCGGTGGTAGTGCCCGCCTTCAAGATAGCGTTATAAATTTTGCTGCCGTCAAAGTCCGCCAGCGTTCCGTCGCGTTTGGTAACGTGTTTAATGTTAGTGTGTATATTATTCGTGTTCATTTCGTACACTTCGGCCATTTTTTTTATTCTCCCTAAGTCAGTTATTTAACTTTTCGCAGACTACTATATATAGTTTAATTAAAAGTTAAATAACAATATATTGTGTTATAATCGGATTTTTTTTAGAGCAATATTGCTACAATCATCATGAAAACGATTTTGCAAAAAATAAAATTATGTAACAAGAATTTTTTTTTATAAATTTTCGCTCAAAGAGGGAAAATGGAGGGTAAATACCTATATTTGCGTAATAAAAAAAAATATATTATTTTATGCACAAGTGGATAAAGTTATTAACGGCGGCAAAGGGCAAAAAACCGATTTCTTATGAACAATAACAATGCATTATCAATATCTATTTGAATTCAATAATAAAAAATCTTAATAAAGATTAACAACACACGGTATCTTCTAAGAAACATAAGCGGCAAATGTGATTTTTCTTAAGCAATGCGATTCTGTATAATAAAAAAGAAATAACAAAAAAAAGAGCCGGCCAAAACCGACTCTTTTAAATATTATATAAGGCTGTGATTAATGCTTCGGAACATTCGGCATAATCACCTGAACATCGTCGAGTGTTTCGTCGGTGCATTGTGCCCCGCTGCACTTCTTCATAACCGTTGCTTTGCGCTGGCGGTTGAGGCCGCGAACATTAATCGACGGAACATAGTTGTCGATAATGGTCAGCGTAAAGGTTAAGTAAGCGATGTTGCTTTCTTTATCCATGGCATAAATCTTAATCGGATATATACCGTCGTCGCCCGGCATTGCCATACCCTCGAACACGCGGGAGGCATCGTTATACTTCAGCCATTTCGGCAGAGAAGTATCGTCAATCGAGCCGGCTTTGGTCTGGATTTCTTCGCTGTTCCAGCCCATCTTGGCAAAGGCCGAATCCGGAACTTCAATCTTGATTCTTTCGCCGGTACCGTAAGTTACATCCGGCAAAGCGGCTTCATTGGTGAGGTTAACCGGCGGGCGGTGAGTCGGAATATCCAACAAATACGGACGGCTTTCCGGTACAAATTCACCGTCTTTCCATTTTTCAAGCGTCTCGCGCAGCGTTACGGCAATACGCGACGGCGATTCGTTAAGCATATAATACGGAACGGCGTCCAAACCGATGGTGGCATACAGCGAGCCGAGCGCATCCTGGAAATCAACATAGGCCAGCGAGGCTTTGGTTTCGTCGGAAATGGCGCGGGCGGCTTCGGCCAAACTCTTAGCGGCGTGGGTGCCTTTAGCCGAAACGATATCTTCCGCAATATTTTCCGAAGTACCGGCAATTTCCATGGCAATCAGATAATCTTCCATGGACGAAGTGTAGCGCGCCCAAGCGATATATACCTGGTTCAAAATCAGCGAGGTCATACGCTGACGGCGCAGGTCTTCCATGGTGTGGGTTTTGCCGTTGCGGCTGTCTTCATAAACCGACATGGAGATTTCTTTGGCGGCATTGCACCATTGTTGATTGTATTGGGTTTGATTATCCATATAATTGCTACCGTTATCATCACGGAAAGAGCTGATAATCAGGTTCAAATCATCGGCCGAGGTCAGCAAATCGTGAACCTTAAGCTCCGGACGATTGGTCAGAGCCAACCATTCGAGCTGTGCCAGATTCGACTTGATTTCCGGTAGGGCGAAGTTGCCGTATTCTTTACCGGCCAGCGAGAACTGAGTTTGCGGATGCAAGCCCATCAACGAGGCTAAGCGTTCGTGCGCCGTTTCCATATCGCGCTTAAGGGTAGATAATTTTTGTACGGCTTCCATATATTTACGTTTTTTAATCAATTCCGCGGTTTCCGGATTCTTGCCTTCGGCGGCCAATTCTTTGGCGTGAGCATTCATCTCGTCAACGTCGAGCGTAATATGTTCGATGGTTTCATCCAAAACCGGCAACAAGCGTTGTGCGGTCAAGGCTTTCCAATATAATACGCGTGCCTCCTGCAAAATATTTTGAATAACTTTGCGGCTTTCTTCGGCGGCAACGCTTTGTTGAAGCATCGGGTCGGAGTTCATAAAGTACAGAGTGGAGATATCCAAAATATTCCAGGCAACCTTCAAATCCGGGCTGGTATCGGTATAGTTGGTGTTGATATATCCGGCGTTGGAAACAATTTCCGGCAGAGCGGAATAAGCGGCGTGGCCGGCTTTGGCCAAGCTTTCCTGATAGCGCATCATACGGCCGGTGTAATTATATTTCAGGGCAAGCGCCATTGTCATATACATATCAAGCGGCTTTTCGATAACGGTCGGAGATTGCGCATACATATTCTGCATATCGGCATCAAAACGGATGGCACTGTTCCAGTTTTCGGCGTATGCGGCTTCAGGACCGGCGACCGTGGTATATTGCTGAATATACTGCGCCTGTTGTTCCTGATAATATTTTTGTTGGTTTTTCGCGCAAGAAATAACGCTCAGTGCGCAAATCATCAAGCATAGCAACTTTTTCATGTTTCTGTCCTTTACTTATGAATCGTCTTGAGTTATAATAACCGTTAAAAATTAACATTTTATTACACTTTTTCTTTTAATATACGATATAAATGTAAAATTGAGGTTAAAATTTAAAATGGTTTCGATATTAGGCACATTATTTAAGTACAGAGAAAAAGAATCGCCGGATTTGTTGGGGTATTTTCCGGAACGGGTGCATGTGGATGCTTTTCCGGAGCGGCGTTATTTGTGGACATCGCGTTTTTTGGTTATCACCACCTGTCTGAGTATTTGTTTCAATATGGTGCTGTCGTGTATTATCTATCTGATTTTGCCGAGTTATCACGTTGAGCCGCAGCTGTATCGCATTAACAACAATACCAGCCAGCTGGAGCTGATGGAAAAAGACGAGCGGCCTTATTTTGCCAGCGATTTGATTGCCGAACAATATATCCGCGACTATATCATGTTGCGTTATACCATTACCGAAGATTATGCCGAATTAAAGGAAAGATGGGGCAAGAACTCGATTCTTGATTGGTATTCCACCGATGAAATCTTTAAAGAATTTACCGAAAAAGACGTAAAAACCGCCGACGAACAGTTTAAAAAACTGGGGTTGCAGCGCTATGTGGAAATTATTTGGACCAAACACGTCACGCTCTCGATGTGGATGGTGCAGTTCAAAACCTATGACATTACTCGCGATAACCCGACTCCGAAAGTTGATTTGTGGCGCGCTACGTTGCGCGTGGGTTACGACGGCGGATTGCGCTTTAAGCGGCCGGAAGACCGTATCTTGAATCCGTACGGATTCCTGGTATACAGCTACACGTTGTCGTATTTGGGCGATGCTCACGGCGGCGAAAGCGAAGTTCCGCATAATTTGAAATATAATATGATGATGTTCTAGGTTTTTATTGCCAAAAATCTGTTGCAATAAGCGAAATTTTTTGCTATGTTAGACATAAACAAGCAACAAGGCGAAAGTTTGGCAATGAAAAACCTGCTCCAACAAATTCAACAAATAAAAGATAAGCTGACCGGAAACAATAAATCCGATAAGTGTTCGCAATATAGCATAGACGGTGTGATTCATATTTCTCAGGACGGCAAAGATTATATCCTTTCCGATTTGCCGGCCGGGTTCGTAGTCAAGGGCGATTTGTATTTAAATAACAAAGGTCTGACTGAATTACCGGATTTATCAAAAGTTACTGTGGAGGGAGATTTTTTGTGTGAAGGGAATGAGTTAACTTCATTAAAAGGGGCTCCGCAAAAAGTAGGAGGAAGTTTTCGTTGCCGCGATAATGAACTTACTTCCTTGACCGGAGCGCCGCAAGAAATCGGCGGAGATTTTTGGTGCTATGATAATCAACTGACTTCCTTGATCGGAGCACCGCAAAAAGTCGGAAAGTCTTTTGTTTGTTACAATAATAAGCTTACTACCTTGCAAGGAGCACCGCAAGAAGTCGGCGGAAGTTTTGGTTGCGAAAATAATCAACTGACTTCATTGACCGGAGCACCGCAAAAAGTCGGCGGAGATTTTCGGTGCGAAAATAATCAACTGACTTCCTTGACCGGAGCACCGCAAGAAGTCGGCGGAGATTTTAATTGTGAAACAAATCTGCTGACTACCTTAAACGGAGCGCCGCAAAAGGTCGATGGTGATTTTAGCTGCTACGGTAATGATAATTTGTTATCACTACACGGATTACCCGAGATGTCGGAAGACCGCGAAATATATTGCAATGACGAGTTGATGGTAAAATACGGATGTTCGTCGACGGAAGCCGGAAGTATTTGTTATAGTGATTTGATGGTCGCGCCGGTGTATCAAAATGAGCTGAGGATAAGTGAACTTCGGCAGAAAAAACACGAAGAAAATAAGGCTAATCAAAATAAATTCAAAGCCGGTTATGCCGCATTTAAGAAAAAACAGAACGAAGACCGAGAATAAGGAGAAAAGACCATGACAAAAGACACCCTTTTATTTGCTCAGGATGGGACAAAATATAATCTCTACGACCTGCCGGACGGGTTTGTTATCAAGGACGATTTGGATATACGATTTCACGGGCTGACCGAGTTGCCGGATTTATCAAAAGTTACGGTTTTGGGCAATTTTGAGTGCTCCGATAATGAGCTTACTTCCTTAAAAGGAGCGCCGCAAAAAGTAGGCGGAGATTTTATGTGTTTACGTAATAAGCTGACCAGTTTGGAAGGCTCCCCGCGGGAAGTCAGCGGAAATTTTATTTGTGAGAGAAACGAACTTGCCGATTTAAAGGGTGCGCCGCAAAAGGTGGGCGGCGATTTTTCGTGTTGCTATAATAAGCTTTATTCGCTGGAGGGTGCGCCGCGAGAGGTCGGAAAACGTTTTTTCTGCGGGTATAATAATTTGCAAACCCTGTTAGGCGCGCCGCAAAAAGTCGGTGATGATTTCAGCTGCGGTCACAATAAATTAGACTCCTTATACGGTATTACCAAACTGGCGGACCGCAACATTATTTATTGCGATATGGAAGCGGTCGAAAAATACGGTTTTGAGTACGGCTATTTTGAAGCGAGAGAACTCTATAACAATTCGGTGTATCGGCAGGAGGCGATTCAGGATAAAACGCAGGAAATTATGCATAGAATAAGCGAAAGCAAAAAAACGCGGGAAGAACGCGATGCCGAGCGACAGGCAAAACTTAAGTCCGGATTTGAGGCATTCAAAAAAAGACAAGCGCAGGGTCGGGAATAGGGAGTTAAAATATGGCTGATAAATATTTGGAACTTAAGCAGGACGGAAAAACCTATAATCTCTACGAAATGCCGGACGGATTCGTGATTAAGGGCGATTTGGTGCTGACCGGCAAAAATCTGACCGAGCTGCCGGATTTATCCAAAGTTAAGGTAGAAGGGGATTTTATGTGCAGTTTCAACAGCCTGACTTCCTTAAAAGGTTCGCCGCAAGAGGTTGGCGGTAATTTTTTCTGCATCAATAACAAATTAACAGACTTGGAAGGTGCGCCGGCTGTAGTCGGTAACGATTTTTTATGCTCTAACAACAGCCTGACTTCTTTAAAAGGAGCGCCGCGAATTATTGTAGGAGATTTTTTCTGCGAATACAACAAACTTACCACGCTGGAGGGCGGACCGCAAAACGTGGGCGGACGATTTTGGTGCCGATTCAACAATGATTTGGAGAGTTTGGTCGGTTTGCCGGTTATGGCTGGGACATCTTCAAGGATTCACTGCAACGACGAGTTATATGAAAAATACGGTTTTTCCGCACACATGCAGGGTACCGGTATTGAATACGGCGAATTGGTTAAGAGCCCGCTGTTTCAAAGCGAGTTGCATAAGTCGATAATATATCAGAAGAAAAAGGAGCAGGAACAGGCCTTTCAAGCTAAACATAAGGCCGGATTTGCCGCGTTTAAGAAAAAATTTAAGCCGGCCGAACGCGAGGAATAGGGACTATGGCAGAAATAAACGATAAATTTGAGTTTGAACAAGACGGAAAAACCTACAGTCTTTATGATCTGCCGGATGGTTTTGTGATTGAAGGGAGGGTTAATTTAAGCTGTAAAGGTTTGACCGAGCTACCGGATTTATCAAAAGTTATCGTTAAAGGCGATTTCAACTGCAGTTTCAATATATTAACTTCATTAAAAGGTGCGCCGCAGGAAATCGGCGGAGATTTTAGGTGTGCCTTTAATAAATTGACCTCATTAGAGGGGGCACCGCAAAAAGTGGTCGGGGATTTTTATTGTAATGATAATCGGCTGACCTCCTTAGAAGGCGCACCGCAAAAAACAGGCAGAGGTTTTCATTGTAACGATAATCTGCTGACTACCTTAGCGGGAGCTCCAAAGGACGTTAACGAAGGTTTCGGATGTCAAAACAATCAATTAACTACCTTAGAGGGCGCGCCGCAAGAAATCGGCGGGAGTTTTTTGTGCAGCCATAATAAATTAGCCACCCTGAAAGGTGCACCGCAAAAAGTAGCAGGAGACTTTTCTTGCAGAGAAAACGAATTGATTTCGCTTGAAGGGGCGCCGCAAGAAGTCGGCGGAGATTTTTATTGCGGCAGTAACCCCAATTTAACGTCGTTGCTTGTATTGCCTAAAATGCCGGAAAATAAACAGATATATTGTGATGATGAATTGAAAGAAAAATACAAAAATGACGGGTTGTTGAATCTTGTCGTCTATTATAAAGATGTAATTGCCAGCGCAAAGTATCAGAGCGAGTTGTCAGCTTATAAGATTCGGCAGAGAAAGAAGGAAGAAAATAAAACTGCACAAGCTCAGTTTAAGGCCGGTTATGCCGCATTTAAGAAAAAACAATCCGAGGAACGGGAATAGCTCCTGATTTTGGGGCTGATACGAATTGTCGGCGAGGCTCGGTCTTGCAACACATACGTGTTGCTTCGGTCACTCGTTTTCTAAATTCGCCGCGGTCGCTTTGCATCCCTTGCTCATTAAGAAAACTTCGCCGCTTGCGGTAAAAACAACATTTTGAGGTTGTTTTTATCCTCGCGCGCAACCTAAAGGTTGCTCGTTCTCCACCACCGAATATGCCAATAAAAAAATCCCCGCTGTGGGGGATTTTCAGCGTCTTGCTCGCCTGACGGCTCGCTGCGGTCACTCGTTCACGGCCTTGCTGCACAGCGCTGTCGCTTGTTAGCTCGGCTCGTTCACTTCGCCTCAATACCTGAAAACAACATTTTGAGGTTGTTTTCAGGTATTAAGCCCGGCGAGGTTCTTCTTACCTCACGTTATACCAATAAAAAAATCCCCGCTGTGGGGGATTTTCGGCGTCTTGCTCGCCTGACGGCTCGCTGCGGTCACTTGTTCACGGCCTCGCTGTACGGCGCTGCCGCTTGTTAGCTCGGCTCGTTCACTTCGCCTTAATACCTGAAAACAACATTTTGAGGTTGTTTTCAGGTATTAAGCCCGGCGAGGTTCTTCTCACCTCACGTTATGCCAATAAAAAAATCCCCGCTGTGGGGGATTTTTTTATTGGCGTACCCGGCGAGGTTCGAACTCGCAACCTTTGGCGTCGGAGGCCAATACTCTATCCAATTGAGCTACGGGTACATAATTCTTATATGGCGTCGGAGGCCGATTGAGCTTTCGCTACATAATACTTATTAAGCGTCGCTGCCTATTTTTACCTCTTTCGTGCGGGGTTTTTAATTATTTTTTCACTTTTCTATATAATTTTGCTTGACTTGTCAATAAAATCAATGTAATAACGAACAACAATATTGTTAAATTTAACTTAAGGAATTAATAAAATGTCTAAAAAATGTGATATCTTAGGCACAGGTGTTCAGAGCGGCAATAATGTCAGCCACGCTAACAACAAGACCCGCCGTCGCTTTATGCCTAACTTGCAAGTTGTTTCTTTGTTCAGCGAAGCTCTGAACAAAGTGTTTAAGCTTAAAGTTTGCTCCAAAACCTTGCGTTCGATTGAACACAACGGCGGTTTGGATTCTTTCTTGACTTCTACTTCCAACACCAAGTTGACCGAAGAAGCCAAGCAAATCAAAAAATCTATCGTTGCCAAGCAGGCTAAAGCTTAATTAAATATATAATGTGCACAAATATTAAAGCGTCGCTCAATTAAGAACGACGCTTTTAATTTTTTTAGACCCTAGTGCCTTAATGCCCACGGGAACAAATAATAAAGTATTGCTCCGGCCACACCTACACCGCACAAGGTGATGAAAATCCACATCAGGAGATTCTTGGCATAATCTCTGACCCCATAGCGGTTGTGGTAAAAGTCATCACAGTAGTAATAGGCGCGGAATACGGCAATGAAGCTGATAATAACCGCGGCGACGGTCAAGGCGCCATAGAGCAGATACATTTCCCAGAATTCGGGATGCCACTCGAACAGCGCGGCGACTCCGTAACCGATGGCCCACACCAGCGAACCGAGAATGCCTAAGGCCACGATAATTCCGGCAACCGCACCCACCTGTTTGATCTTGGGTATCTTCTGGCGATACTTCGTGCCGTTCCTCTCAACATAAACATAGTCGGGATTGGCCAAGTACTGCCCGATGAACAGGCACGCTATGCCACAAATGACGAACCAGATAAAACGATGCATGGAGTGGAAACTCCAGACGGCACCACAAATTGCAACTGCGGCAACGATAGCTATCGCTATTCCGATTGCCAAATTCTTCAATAACTTTTTCATACAGTATAGAACTTTGAATTTGTAGTCTATGCGTCCTGCTCTGTTTTTTCATGACGGATGTTGTAATTCATACCGAAGCACCCGATGGCGACACCGCAGATAAACGACTCGACGAACAGGCATTGCACAATATACAACTTAGTCGGATGTCTAAAGTAATAGATATCGGACGACAGCATATAAAAGAATGCAAAAGCGAGAAGTAAATCGACACAGCACCAGAAGCCGGCGATTCTCAAACATACACTAAGCACATCTTTTTTCTTTCGCAAAAAAAGATATGCGAGCCATGAGATGCAACATACCGCTACGGCAGTTGCAACAACAATAATAAACAGCGTTTTCATATCTAAATGATTTTGTCCTGCCGCTATTGTAATCGTCCGGTTCATTTTTGTCAAGTATTTTTGGCGGCTATTTTACGGATTTTTCCTTGACAGGCAAAGGCTTAAGGTTTATATCTGCAAACAGTTTGAGTATAATTTATAAATTTTAAAGCTATTTTTATGGAAAAGAAAGTAATAACGCTGGATGAATTGCGTGTCGCCATCAGCGATGTATTGAATGATGAAATAGGGGAAGACGTCAAGAAAATGTCGGACGACTCCTTGTTGGATTCCAATATGCTGGAAGACCTGATTATGGACAGCTTGGATATCATCGAATCGGTGATGATTTTGGAGAAGAACCACGGTATCAGCATACCCGACAACTCCTATGAGAACTTCAGGAAGAACGGCTGCACCGTACGCGCCCTGCTCAATGAAATCAATCGCGTGATTGGTCAGTAACTTAATTCGGATGAAGCTGAAAACTTCGTCCGAATTTTTTATATAAAAAACTCCCTGCCGATTTGACAGGGAGTTTTTTTGAAAGGAAAAATGTTTGATTAATACATTCCACCCATGCCGCCGGCTGCTGCCGCGCCGTCACCGCAATGACATTCTTTTTCCGGAATCTCGGTAACCATGGCCTCGGTTGTTATCAACAAACCGCCGACGGAAGCAGCGTCTTGCAACGCCGTGCGTACAACCTCGGTCGGGTCGACAATACCGGTTTTGAGCATATCGACATATTCATTGGTTTGGGCATTGTAGCCGAAATTGGTATCTTTGCTTTCCAGCAATTTACCGGCCACAACCGCACCGTCAACACCGGCATTTTCGGCAATTTGACGCAGAGGAGCCTGCAGAGCCTTACGGATAATGTCAATGCCGACATTCTGATCCTGATTGGCGGTTTTAACATTTTCCAGAGCCTTGGTGGCATATAACAGCGCCGCACCGCCGCCGGCGACAATACCTTCGCGCACCGCGGCACGAGTGGCGTGCAAAGCATCATCAATGCGGTCTTTGCGTTCTTTTACTTCAACTTCGGAAGCACCGCCGACTTTGATTACGGCAACACCGCCGGAGAGTTTACCTAGGCGTTCTTGCAATTTTTCGCGGTCATAATCGGAAGTCGTTTGCTCGATTTCCTTACGAATCTGGGCAACGCGTCCGGCAATATCGTCTTTGTTGCCGGCGCCGTCGATAATGGTGGTATCGTCTTTGGTGATTTCCACGCGCTTAGCAGTACCGAGCATATCGAGGGTTACGTTTTCCAGCTTCATTCCGAGTTCTTCGGAGATAACCTGACCGCCGGTCAGGGTGGCAATATCCTGCAACATGGCTTTGCGTCTGTCGCCAAAGCCCGGAGCCTTAACCGCACATACTTTGAGGCCGCCGCGAATACGGTTAACCACCAAAGTAGCCAGAGCCTCACCTTCGATATCTTCGGCAATGATTACCAAAGAACGTCCGTTTTGCGCAATCGGTTCCAAAATCGGCAACATGGCTTGCAGGTTGGAGATTTTTTTATCAAAAAGCAAAATAAACGGGCTGTCAAATTCGCAGTTCATTTTTTCCGGGTTGGTTACGAAATACGGCGAAAGATAGCCGCGGTCGAACTGCATACCTTCAACCACATCGAGTTCGGTTTCGAGCCCTTTGGCGTCTTCAACCGTGATTACGCCGTCGTTGCCGACTTTTTCCATGGCTTTGGATAAATATTCGCCGATGGTGGTGTCGCCGTTGGCGGAAATAGTGCCTACTTGAGCAATTTCGGCCGATGACTGAACTGCCTTGGAACGCGATTTAACATCTTTAACCACAGCCTCAACCGCCATATCGATACCGCGTTTGACATCTTGCGGGTTCATACCGGCGGCAACCGCTTTGCAACCTTCGCGAATGATGGCTTCGGCCAAAACGGTGGCGGTAGTGGTGCCGTCGCCGGCTTTATCGGCGGTTTTTTGCGCCACTTCTTTAATCAGCTGCGCGCCCATATTTTCAAACTTGTCGGCCAAAACAATTTCTTTGGCAACCGAAACACCGTCTTTGGTTAACTTCGGTGCGCCGTACGATTTATCGAGCATAACGTTGCGGCCTTTCGGTCCGAGCGTTACCTTAACGGTTTTTGCCAATGTTTCCACGCCCTTAAGCATTTTGCTGCGGGCATCCGTTCCGAATTTAATATCTTTTGCTGCCATTTTTCTATCCTCTCTACAATTATTCCACTACTGCCAAAATGTCGGATTCTTTAATAATCAGACGGGTTTCACCGCCCAATTTAACTTCGGTGCCGCCCCATTTGGCAAACAATACTCTGTCACCGACTTTAACGCTCATCGGGATAATTTTGCCGTCGTCGGCTCTGAAGCCGTTACCCACAGCCTCAACAATACCTTCGGACGGTTTTTCTTTTGCCGTATCCGGAATAATGATTCCGCCGGCAGTTTTGGTTTCTTCATCTACACGCTTAACCAACACTTTGTCGTGTAAAGGTTTAATATTCATAACGTTAACTCCTAAAAAAGTTTTAATTCAACTGATATTTTAGTTAGTGTTGCAAAATCGTAAAGTCAATAAGGAAAGCAAAAAAAATATTATTATTCGGAACAGGCGAAAATTTCTGAGATTGTCCGGCATTCTTTGCAAGTCAGGTCACAACGGCGGTATTGCGGGAAGCGGCGGATAAAACGCGGCGGGATAAACGGCATAAAATGCAAAATAGCACTTGATTTTGACAAAAATATGTGTTATGAACGCAAACGTTATCTCTTATTATTTACAAAAAAAATTACAGCTTATGAAGAAAAAAACAATTTCCGAAGTGAATCTTAACTCAATCGTTGCCAACGCCAAAGCCGACAAGGCAATCAGGTCTTTGCTCAAGGAGTACCCGAATTTTCCGGTAGATGAAGTCATTGCCGCGGAAGTACAGTTGCGCAAGGTCACTCTGAACCAGTCGCCCTTTGATGCTCCCGCCGGTAAGCCATTCTATGCGTTTGCCAAGCGCGCCGGCCAAGAATGGACCGCTATGGTTGATTTAGCCAGCGGCAAAGCTGCTTTGGTGCCGACTGCCGCCATCTCGTCCACCGTCCCCGTAACCGGCCGGTTTAAGGTTGACGGCAAGATGTATGATGTCAGGGATACCATGAACGGTCAGCCGCGTTATCGTGTTTGCGGCTCCGAGCACAAGCCCCGTGCCAAGGCCGTGCTCAAGCGCCGCCTGATGGATATGGCACATGACCTGTTCAGAGCACGTATCAGCCTATGATCGAGTTTCTTTTTATCAGCTTAATCGGCATGCCGATTTCAGACGCTCCGGCGCCGCCGAAATTGCCGCCTTTACCCGAGAATATCGTGGGATTGCCGGCAAAAGAAACGGAATTGGAAGATGCCGAGGACCAAGACGTATCAGGTATGTTGAAGTTCAAATTATCCAAGGGCTATGTTGAGGAAACGGGCAAATCAACTCCGCTTCCCAAAGCCGACAAGAGCAAAAAGAGTATTATTCGCCGCGGAAAGCGTAACAAATGAATGTAAAGCGCACTCAATTCAACGAGTGCGCTTTATGTTTTTTGTGCCACTTAAGCAAGTAAATATTAAACATTCGCAAAATTTTATGGATTTTAAATATTTTTAGGTTAAACTGTCGGCAACAGATATTTTTTTACAGAGGTAAATATGAAAAAAATTGCCATTATCGGGGCGACCTCCGGCTACGGTCGCGAACTCTTGAATATATTGGAAGAAAACGGCGTTTCCGCCGATAATATTTTTGCGGTGGATACCGACAGTCCGCTCGGCACGCAAATATCCTACGGCGAAGATGTGGATATGGATGTATATAATTTGCGTGATTTTGATTTCGGTTCGGCGCAAATCGCCGTGTTCTGCGTGGCTGAGGATTTAACCAAACACTATGTTCCGCGCGCTTTGGCCAAAGATGCGTTTGTGATTGATTGTTCGGGCACTTACGGCACCGAAAGCGATGTTCCGCTGATTATTTCCGGCATTAATGATGATAAAATTAAGGAAGCAACCAGAGGTATTGTTGCTTTGCCGAGCCCGCAGGTTACACAGTTGATGTTGCCGTTGCAGGGCGTGATTAAACGCTATGCGGTTAAACGTATGGTTATCAATACTTATATGGCAACCTCGGTATGCGGCAAAGATGCCATGGACGAGCTGTTTAATCAGACGCGCAAAATATTTATGAACGAGCCGATAGTTGATGACGAAACGGTTTTCCACAAACAGGTGGCGTTCAACGTTTTGCCGCAGGTGGGCGAATTTATCGGCGACGAAACCAAGCAGGAATGGGCGATGAATGTCGAAATTAAAAAGGTTCTCGGTACGGATATCAAAGTTCATGCCAACTGTGCGATTGTGCCGGTGTTTATCGGTATAGGTGCGTTTGTAAACGTGGAGTGCGGCACCGAGGTTGATGTTGATGATATTCGCAATCTGATGCGCGATACCAAGGGTGTGGTGGTGTTTGATAAACACGTCGATTGCGGCTATGTTTCGATGAACGACGTACAAAGCGAGAGCGATGTTTATGTCAGCCGCCTGCGTCAAGACGTTTCGGTTGAAAACGGCTTCAGTTTTTGGTCGGTTGCCGACGATTTGCGTGCCGGAATTGCCCAGAACGCATACAGCGTGTTGCAGCTTATCTTGAAAAAATGAGGATGTATAAATGAAAAAGAAGTTTTCTGAAATTTTAATGGTTCTTTGCGGCGTATTGTTTTTGGCTCTTGCGCCGATAAATCAGGGATTTGCCGCAACCGAGGAAGAAACGTCGGAAGATGATCTGACGGTCGACTTTATGGATACCTCAACGGACTTTGCGGATATTACCGCGCAAATCGAAAAAATTCAGCAGGGGTTATTGTCAAGCAATATATCTCCGCGCACTTTGGACGGGTATGCGTCGTATCTCAACAAGATGGACAGCGCCCTCAATGAAAATCGCAAAATTTTGGAAAAACAGGTAAAATTCATCCAAAAACAACTCGATGCTTTGGGTGAAGGTCCGAAAGAAGGCGATGCCGAAGACGAAGTTATCACCAAACAGCGTGAAGACCTGTCGCAACAACTGTCCGCCCAAGACCGATTGCTCAAAGAAACTGATTTGCTGGTTATAAAAATGGAAGATTTGACCGTGCAGGTTATCAATGTGCGCAACCAAACGGTTTACGGCGATTTGATGACCAAGCAATCGGCCATTATCAATCCGCTGGTATTTTTTAAGGGTTTGAAAGCCTATATTATTTTCTTTTGGGATATCGTAAAATCGCCGGTTGAATGGTACAGTTCTATTCCGCAGGAACAGCGTTCTTATACCATGTTCAGCATCAGCGTGATGTTTGTGATTTTGATGATTGCGCTGGCTCTGGCGATTTTCCTGAAAAGGTTTATTTTGCGCAACTGGGGATATAAGGCCGAGAACAAAACACCGTCTTTTAACCGCAAAGTTGTGGCGGCAATCGCCGTTGCCACGGCTCGCGGTCTGATTTTTGCTTTTTTGGTCGGCGGCTGCATTTTGTGGATGGTCAGTACCAAAATTTTCGGCGATACGCTGTTAAACACGGTGTTGATGGTTTCGGCGTATGTCTGCCTGCTGGCGATTGCCGAGGCTACGGTTTCCCGCGTTACGTTTGCGCCGAATTATCCGAATTGGCGTTTGGTAAATATTGCCAGCGAAAAAGCCGCCCGTTTTACCCGCATGATTTTTACGTTTATTGTCGTTAATTCCATTGCGGCGATTCAGGTGGTGGTGGCACAACACAGCGAATATTCAACCGAAACCGTACATTTTGTGATGATGATGTCGAGTTTGGTTAAGGCGTTTTTCCTGATTTGGCTGGCCAAGATTTCGTTTGATACGTATCGCGACGAGTTTTGCGAAGACAATGCGGAAAATATCGCGGATGACGAAGATACGCCGATTGACCACGGCTTTAAAATGATTCTGTTCAGCCATATTTTCTGCGTCGGCACTTTTGCGTTGTCGCTGTTCGGCTATCCGGAACTCTCGCTGTTTATCTTCAACAATTTGATTATCTCGCTGATTTTGTGCGGTGTGCTTGAAATTGTCAGAAGATCACTTATTGATGTTATCAAACGCATTGTTATTGCCGGCCCGTGGCTCAAAAAATATAAGGGACACAAGCGCCTGGTTGAAAAAATGGACTTCTGGCTGAAAGTCATCATCAACCCGGCAATTATTCTGGTCGGTATCTTTATGTTGCTGAATTTGTGGGGCCTGCCGGGCGACTTTATGCTTTCGGCGGTTAGAAAGCTGCTGTTCGGCTTTAAAATCGGCGGTATCCAAATTTCGCTGATTGCGATTGCTTTGGGTATCGGTGTGTTCTTCGGTTCACTGACGGTTATGCGCATCATTAAAAAACACCTGGCGGAGAATGTGCTGCCTAAAATTGATATGGATGACGGGGTTAAACACTCGCTGATTTCCGGCGTCAGTTTTATCGGGTTTATTATTTCGGCGTTGTTGGGTATTATTTCCATCGGAATTGACCTTACAAGCCTTGCCTTCATCGCCGGTGCATTATCGGTAGGTATCGGTTTCGGTTTACAGGACGTTATTAAAAATCTGGTAGCCGGTATCATCATTTTGTTTGAGCGTCCGGTAAAAGTCGGTGACTGGGTTGTGCTCGGCGGAGTTGAGGGCACCATCAAGCAAATCAACATCCGTTCCACTGAGTTGTTGAGCTTTGATAAAATGAGCGTAATTATTCCGAACGCAACACTGATTTCCTCCACTGTCACCAACAAAACCCATGGTGATTTTATGTCTCGACAAAGTGTTGCCGTCGGCGTTGCCTATGGTTCTGATGTGGAAAAAGTGAAGAAAATTTTGCTCGAGTGCGCCAACGAGCATAAGTTGGTAATGAAAAATCCGGCACCTTATGTATTGTTTAAGGATTTCGGTTCCAGCAGTTTGGATTTTGAATTGCGTTGCTATGTCAAAGATATTCGCAGCGGTTGGACCGTGCCGAGTGAATTGCGTTATGCAATTAACAAGCGCTTTATCGAAGAAGGTATCGAGATTCCGTTCCCGCAGGTGGTGGTACACAAAGGCGACGGAGAGCCGGCGGAACCGCAAGCATAATGAAATTGGAATATGCAAAAATAATACTTGCAAAATAAAATAAAGTGTTTTATGTATATTCCTGTTATGCCGGTTTAGCTCAGTTGGTAGAGCAACGCATTCGTAATGCGTGGGTCGGGCGTTCGAATCTCCTAACCGGCACCAATAAAGAAACTCCTCCTTGCGAGGAGTTTTTTTATTGGTATCGGGAGGGGGAAAGAACGCCCGAAGAAGGGCGTTTGACAAGGAGGCACCGGCAGACGGGAGTATGCCGGTCAGCGGCAGCTGAAAGCCGACGCAGGTAGCAAGCGTAGCGCCACACAATCTCCTAACCGGCACCAATAAAGAAACTCCTCCTCGTGAGGAGTTTTTTTATACGTGTTTGCCGTTTTCGTGGCGATGATTTCAACAATAAACTTTCTGCATTAATAAAATTTTATCACTTATGCTTTATTTTAGAGGCAACAAAAAGGGAGAAAAACCATGTTTTATACACTTTGCGGCTTTATTTTCGGCATAATGATTCCGTATCTGGCGCGGCGAATCGGCAAGTTGATGCCGGCCACCATGGGCTATATTTTACTCAAGTTATTTGTGCCGGCACACTCGGTATCATGCAAGAGTCTCGAGAATAATCCGAAATATATGCGCTTGTTCCACAGCTATGTTATGCGCAGTATCGGCTGGGGAATTTTTACCGCCGCCGCAACGTATTTGTTTGCTACCGACTTCAATATAGGTTATGCCTGGTGGTATGTTGCCTTTTTGTGGATTTTGTTGCTTTTGGTTGAAGTGGATAAGCGCTTTCAATTATTGCCGGATATTCTGACTTTGCCGCTGTTGGTGCTGGGGTTTGCCTACGCGGCGCAAAAAGGTCCGTGGTTGGCAACGGTTGACATCAACTTTTTGAGTTATGCGCAAAACAGCGCCCTTGGTGCCATTATGGGTTATGCCATGCCGGTAATCGCCAGTATGTTTATTGTGTGGAAATATCCTGATGCTTTCGGCGGCGGCGACATTAAATTGCTGTGTGCCATCGGTGCCTGGGTGGGGATGGAAATTATCGCCTATGTTATTTTGCTGTCGTGTATTTTCTTCGGCGTCAGCTGTCTGATTAATAAAATCCGCGCCGCGCCGTTCGGTCCGTCGATTGTGTATGCCACGCTGACGCTGTGTATTTTGCTGTTTTAGCGCGCTTTAGCGAAGATTTAGCCGTAAAATAAAAAAAAACACTCGCGAGGGGCAGGGGTGGGATTGTTCCGCTTCGCGTTTCCTTCGCCTTCGCTCGCTGTCGCTTACCGGCGTCCTAAAGTCCGCCTCTCAGTTGGCGTCGAACCCGCTTTTTCGCGGGTTCTCATCCGCGACCTCAAACCAATAAAAAAAACCACCCGCGAGGGGTGGTCTTTTTATTGGTGAGCTCGGTGGGATTCGAACCCGCGACCCTTTGATTAAAAGTCAAATGCTCTACCGACTGAGCTACGAACTCATCTGAATCGAGTATGCTTATAAAAGATAAAATTCTCTGAGTCAATAGAAAAAATAAAAAAAAGTTAAAAAAGTGAAATTTGTGTTTATTTATTAATAATTATATGTTACACTACGTCCAAAATGTGATTCTATTATTTAATTTATGAGGTTAAATATGGCTCTGAGTAATGAAGTTGGCCAAAAAGGCCGTTACAGTATTTTGCAAAACGCAAAAGGCGAAATTATGTTGATGATGGATAGTCGCGTCGGCGGTCCGGAAAATCCGCGCTTTATTTATGACGGCGGCGATACTGCTTTGTTATATCGTTCTCAGGAAAGTTCCGTGGCCTTCCGCCATATCAACGACGGTGCCCGCAATCCGTTAAAGTCTGTTTCCGAAATTTTGGTGGTGGAAATAGAAAACGATGATGTGGAAAGAGAGTATATTGTACCTGTGCGTTTGGTTAAAGACGTTAATAATCTGATCCTTTCGTAAGCGGAGACAGCTTATTTATGATTGCTTATACGGTACTCCTTTTATTTTGTATCGGGATTTTCAGTAGTATAAAAGTCGGTGTGAAAGTTGATAAAGTTCTTGCTTTTGTAACTTTCGCATCTCTTTTTTTGGTGTTTGCCAATTTTTGCGACGGTATGCTGGATGCGGCGGAACACTCGTTTTCGTTTATGTGGAATACTTCGTCGGGCCGAGATTTGAAGTTTGAGATTATTTCAAATCCGTATAATTATGCGCTGGTTATGCCGTGTTTTTTGATCACGCTGCTCGGCTGTCTGCATAGTGTGTTGTTTCGGGCGGAGGAGCGCAAGAGTGCGTATTCGTCGCTGTTGATTCTAAATCTGACGGCCCTGATTATATTGATTACCAGCAATAATTTCGTGCAGCTGATTTCCGCGCTGTTTATCGTGGATATTCTGGCGCTGTTTATGATTAAGGATATTAAGGCGGCGCAACCGTATATGCTGCTCAATATGGTTGCCGATATGGTTTTGTTCTCGGTTTTGGCGCTGATTAATTCGCGAGTGGATTCGCTCGACATTAAGGAGATATTACGCTATCGGCAAATCGGATTTCATGCGGATTTTGCGGCGCTGGCCGGTCTGACGGCAATTTTTACCAAACTCGGTTTTGCGGTGTTTCAAGTCGGTAATATGGCGCTCAAAGATATCCGTTTTCATCGAATGCAAAACGTGTTGCTGCTTTCTTCGCCGATGGCGGCGCTGATTTTGCTTTTGAAGCTCAATATGCTGTGGCGAATCTCCGATTATTTCAATATTTATGCTGATATTGCCTGCTATGTTACGCTGGTTTGGGCGTTTATCGGCAGCATAACCGTAAATAATTTTCAGGCCAAAGTCATTTATTGGCAGACCGCGTTTTGGGCGTTGATGGTTGAGTTGTTGCGGTTTTACGGCTTTGCCTGGATTCCGAACTTTACGTATTTGCTGATAGAAATGTATGTGTTTATCAGCGCGCTGTATTTGCTGTATTTTTACAATAATCGTTGCCGCAACGTTTCGCAAATGATGCGGTTGCGCCTTACTCATAAAAAGCGGTTGGCGTCGGTGGCGTTTGTTTTGTTGCTGACGGCGGCGGCCATGGCCAACACTCTGACCCAGATGTATAACCAGGAGAATTATCGCTGTATTTGGCTGTTTGCCGGGCTGTTTTCGGTTTCGACGGCCACGGTTATCGGCCAGGTGTTCTTCTATCAAGGCAAGCGATATTCCGGAGTGCAACACGATATTTCCTTTAAGTGGGGCGTGTTTTTGGAGCTGATAGCATTGTGTTGCTGCCTGTTGTATCGGGCACAATGGAAAAATCCGGCGTTGTGGGCGGTTCCGGCGGTGTTTGCTTTATTGTGCGCATGCCCGCTTTTGTGGAAAACCGCTTATTTCTATAAAGTGCGCTATTGGCAGAGAGGCGATGTGTTGAACCGTATTTATCTGGTTATTATCAAGTCTTTTCGCTTATGCGGCCGGGTTTTTTGGCTGTTAATTGATCGGCTGTTTCTGGATAAGGTGATTTTAGGAACGGCGGTAGGTGCGTCGCATATTTGTTTGCGGACGTTTCGCAAAATTCATACCAAGCCGTTGTTCGGCGGGGTAGTGATTGTGCTGGTGATGATCGGCTTGTTGTGGTATTCTTATCTGGCGGGAGGAGGCTACAATGGCTGATTTGTTGTTATTGCTGTTGGTTTTGCCGCTGCTCGGCGGGTTGTTTGTGATGACGGCGCAAAAAAACGAAAACAATGCGTTTAATGCGGCGCTGTTTGCTCTTGCCTCCAGTATTGCCGTGGTGTTGCGGCTGCTTTCCGGAGTGGTGCATCTGCCGGCGGAATCGGGGGCGGAATATACATACTCCTGGCTGCATTCTTCGCATATCGAACTGGGTTTCGGGGCGGATGTGCTGTCGCTGATTTTGTTGTTCGGGGTTTATTTAAGCATCTTAATCGGGATGATAGGCCTGTCGCCGCACCAACGACGGAGCAAGTCGATGTTGCTGCTGATTCTGGCCTTTGTTTGGAATATTACCGGGCTGTTTTTGGCACGCGACGTGCTGTCGTTTTATCTGTTTTTTGCCGGTATGGTGGTGCCGGTGTTTATGCTGGTGGGGCTGTTCGGCAACGTTAAAAAGGGCTCGACGCTTTATTTATATTTTGCGTTGAATTTTGTGGGGACGCTGCTGTTTTTGATTGCCACAATCGTTATATATCGCCATCATCTCGGAAATATCGGGATGGCCGAACTTGCCGCGGCCAAAATGCCTTACCGAATCGCACTGGTTTTGTGGATGGCAATGAGCCTGGCATTTTTATCGCGTTTGCCGATTTGGCCGTGCCATTATTGGTTGTCGCTGGTTTGTACCGGCTCCAAGAATCCGGTGGTGTACATCATTACAAATTTGCTGCCGTTGACGGGGTTGCTCGGCTTTATGCGCTTTTGGGAACAAACGGTGCCGGAAAGTATGGATGCTTTTGTGCCGGTAATTGATTTAATCGGGGTGATGACCATGCTGTTTGTAGCCTTTATCGGGGTTTCTTTCCGCGAATTTTTACCAAAGCTGTTTTCTTATTCGGCGGTATATTATTTGCTGTTTTTGTTGGCAATAGTGCTGTTGCCGGCCGAATATGAAAAGAACGTCGCTTATTCGCTGTTTATTTTTGTGATTGTAAATGCGGCGCTGACGGTTTTGGAACTGGATGCCGAAAGCGCGGCCGAAGGGGAAGAATATACTTCGCGCGGCATATTGGCGTATATGCCGAAACTGGCGCGGTTGTTTACGTTTTTTGTGCTGGTGGCGGTCGGGTTGCCGATTTCTTCAATGTTTTGGAACAACTTTGTAGTGATATCGGCCCTGTTCAGAGAAAATTTTGCCATCGGTATCGGCGTGATGATGGCAATAACCCTGATTGCAACATCTTTGGCTTATGAGTTGTTTATGATGCGCAATTTGCCGCATACTTTTGTGACGGAAAACGAGATAGAAGACATTTCCGAGAAAAAAACCGGATTCTTTCTGGTGTTGATTGTCTTGCTGTTTTTATCGTTTTTCAATCCGTTGTGGTTTGTGTTTTAAGGAGGCGAAATGTTAGAAAGTTTGATTTATTTTTCGCCCGTAACTGTTTTATTGATAGCACTTTTGGTGCTGATGTTCGGCGAGCGCGATGAAGAAGATGCTTACGGTTGTTTTCGCTTCAGCCGGATTATGTTGCTGTTGAGCTTTGTGCTGGCGGTTATTTTTTATAACAAAACAACGGTGGTGGGGCTGACGGTCGGCAATAAATTTACGCTGTTGTTTGACTGTATGCTTTACGGCGCGGCGATGGCGCTGTTTTATCCGTCGCGCAAATGGTTTATTTCAATGAATTTGCCGGCGCATATTTTCTGCGGCTGTCTGTTTTTAACGGTTTTGAGCGGCAGTTTATTGATAAGTTCCGCCAATTTTGCGCTGACCGCGGGTTGTTGCGCCACTTTGCTTATCAGCAACTATGTTCTGCTGAAGCAAAATATCGGTAAAAAAGAGATTGATTTCGGCAGTAAATTATATTTGTTTACGGCAATTATCGGGATGATTCTGCTGGCCGTCGCCGCCGTTATTTTTTATGAAAAAAGCGGTTCGCTGATGTATACTAATCTGCGCACGGCGCTGGAAATCGGCAAAAACGATTTGCTGTTGTTTGCGGCGGTGGGTATGGCGGTAGCGGTGTTTATATTGTTGCTCGGTCTGGCGCCGTTGCATTTTTGCTCAACTGAGATTCTCGGCGGGACAACTCTGCCGGTGTTTGTTTATTTTCTGTGTGTGCCGCTGAGTGCGGTTTGGGGCGGTTTTATCCAGCTTAATGTTAATGTTTTGGAGCCGGTTTTGGGGCAGTTGCGGCTGTTTTATATGGGAGTGGCGTTGCTCTCGGTGGGAATCGGGGCAATCGGCTCTTGCAGCGGGCAGAATATTCGCAAAATTTTTGCTTACGGTATGGTGTTTCATTTGGGTATTGTGTTGCTGACTTTGCGCAAATTTACCTTAAACGCCGTCAATTCCGGCTTTATATATTTGTTTGTGTATCTGCTGACGATGTACGGTATTTGCGTTTGTCTGTTCGGCTTAAAGAAAAAAGGCGAATATCTGTTTATGCTCAGCGAATTTGAGGGCGCGGCGCAAAAACGGCCGTATATTTCCGCCATGTTGCTGATATTTATGTTTTCGCTTTTGGGATTGCCGCCGTTTTTGGGATTTTTGGGAGTGTTCTCCTCTTTGAATTATTTGGCGTTGCACCACCATTTTTATCAGCTGATTTATCTGTTGTCGATGATGACGGTTCTCGCTTATGCTTATTTGCAGATTGTGCGCACTATGTATTTTGAAGATAAACGCGCCTCGTTTGACCGGGCGGATGTCGGAATATATACCGCTATTTTCCTCAGTATGGCGCTGATGATAGTAATTGCGTTGCAACCGCGTTATCTGATTTTCGGCTTTAGGACGATGTTGGAGGCACTGTTTTTATGATAATCTCCGGTTTTGAAATTCTGCAATTCACCGAGGTTGAAAGCACCAATGATACGGCCGCTGAATATGCCGATGCGGCGGGGAAACGTTTGGTAATCAATGCAAAACGGCAAACGGCCGGACGCGGACGGCGCGGCCGCAAATGGCAGAGTTTGGACGGCAACTTGTTTTTTTCGCTGTTACTCGAATTTCCGCTTAAAGAACTGGGAAAATTGATTATGGCGGCAACTCTCGGTTTGGCGGAAACCGTGCGCTTTTTTGCACCCGAAGCCAAAGTGCAAATCAAGTGGCCGAATGATGTGTTGATAAACAATGCCAAAGTCAGCGGAATGTTGCTGGAAAAGGGCGCCGGGGAATATATGATTGTCGGTATCGGCGTCAATACGGCGCAAAGCCCGAATTCGGCGGAAATGCTGTATCCGACAACGTCGTTGCGCGAAGCGGGAATAGAGGTGAGTGCCGAAGATTTTTTGCAACAATATCTGCCGGCATTTGCGGCAAACATCGCGCGTGATGCAACCGATTTGCGGCGAGAATGGCTGCAAAATGCCAAAGGAATCGGCGAAAAAATCACGGTAAAGCAAAACGGCGGAGAACAAAATGGAATTTTTGAAGGAATCGATGACAATGCCGATTTAATTTTGCGAATCGGTAACGAAAAACAAAAGATTCTGGCTGGTGATGTGTTTTATACAGAGAGGGAAAATGGCTGATTTTAAGGAAAAAGGAATATATTTTTTGCCGCTCGGCGGTGCCGATGATATCGGCATGAATATGTATGTGTATGTTTGTGACGGCAAAATGATTGTGGTGGACGCCGGCTACGGCTTTTTGATGGATGAATATCCGGGAATGGACCTGGCTTATGCATCGCCGGAATTTTTGGACGCGTATAAAGATGATATCGAAGGTTTGTTTATTACGCACGGGCATGAGGATCATCTGGGGGCAATCGCTCAGATTTGGCCGCATTTACAATGTCCGGTTTATGCCATGGATTTTACGCTCGGGCTGATTAAGGAACGCCTTAATGAATTTAAAATGGCGGATGTTGTGCCGCTTGTTTCCGTAAACCAAAACCGCGTGGTAGAGCTGCCGAATTTCAGCGTGGAGTTTATCTCGGTGGCGCATACCGTGCCGCAAACCTGCGCTTTGGCCATTCGCACCAAATACGGCAATATTATGCACGCGACCGATTGGCGCTTTGATGACGAAGCACTTTCTATGGTGCAGACGGATTTTGCGGCATTGCGACGTTTTGCCGCCGAGGGGGTGGATATGCTGGTTTGCGATTCCACTAATGTAATGCTTGATTTGAAATTGCCGTCAGAATCCGATGTGCGCGAAAACCTGATTAAGATGGTGCCGCAAATTGAGGGCGGGCTGTTGGTAACCTGTTTTGCCTCCAATATGGTGCGGCTGGAGAGTCTGATTTTGGCGGCGGTTGCGGCGAATCGGACACCGGTGTTGTTGGGGCGTACGCTGATGACCAATATTCAGATTGCTCGCGATTGCGGCTATTTTGCCGACTTACCGAAGGTGTTTTCGATTGAAGAAGGCAAGGATATTCCGAGCGACAAAGTGATGTATATCTGCACCGGTTCGCAGGCAAATTATCGCAGCGCAATGAGCCTGATTGCCAATGGCGAAAGCAAGTATGTCAAGCTCGATAAAAACGATACGGTAATTTTTTCTTCCAAAATTATTCCGGGAAACGAGGGAAAAATCGAGCGGATGCAGGAAAAAATGGCAGAGCAGGGGGCGACGATTATTACCGAGGAAACGGATTTGGTGCACACTTCCGGGCATCCGACCAAGACCGATTTGAAGCGGATGTATGAGCTGTTGAAGCCGGCGATTGTGTTGCCGGTGCACGGCGATAAAAAGTTTATTCGTGAGCATAAAAGATTTGCATTAAGCTGCGGAATTAACGAGGTTTTTTCTACGCGTAACGGTGATTTGTGTTTGCTTAAAGATAAACATATCGAGTGTGTGGAAAATGTGCCGACCGACATTTTGGGCTGGGATCGGGGACGCGCAGTTCCGCTCGGTTCGCAGCTGATTAAGAACAGACGGCGGATTGCCTATAACTGTTCGCTGTTTATCAGCGCAGTGATTAAAGGCAATGATTTACTCGATTTGCAGATGAGTTCCATCGATATTTTGGAGGAAAACGAGTGGAATAAATTAGCCGATGAAATTTTAGAAAAAGTACGGCCGTTGGCGGCAAAAAAATGTGCGGAAACCGAAAACAGAAGCCAACTCGAAGACTTTATTCGCGGGCAAATTCGTCGCCGTGTTTATGCCGCCACCGATATAAAACCGGTGACAATGCTGCATATCAGTTATTTGGAATAAGCAGTATTACAGCACCCTGAACGGTGTTTTTAAAAAGTGAACGGTGTTTTTAAATATAAAAAAGGTCCGTAGCAATCAGCGACGGACCTTTAATTTACATTTTGCAAGACAGATAATAGCATTGCGACAATTCTCTCTCCAGCTTTTGGTGTTGCATCCGGATTGTCGGTTGCCAGCCCAGCAGCGGATTGGCCGTGCAGAGTTTCTCCAGTTGCATAATCGCAGCCTTGACGGCATTGAAATAATTTAAGAAATCTCGTGCAACCTCCACGGCAGAAAAATCGTCAACAAACTCAACCGTGTAGAGCAAACCTTTGTGCAGGCGGATAAAATCGGGCAAACTGTTGTTTAAGTCGTCCCCCGTAAATCTCTGCACATACACATTGGCATACACCACATCGCCGAGCCGGATGTCCATCAGACAGCGGTCCAACGGGTCAACAAAGAGAAAATGATGGCGGCGCCCCAACTCATCGTCAATGGCATCTTCTTCATCTTCGTCTTTGGTCTGTCGCAGATGCGCCTGCAGGTTTTGCCGATACTCCTGTTCGTTTTTCAGCTGGTCTTCAACGCAGGCAAATACGGTGGAACCGGGGACTTGCTTACGCAGTTCGATGGCATCGCAGAAAAACGGCGAGTAATAGGAATATCCTAAACAAGCGCGCTCTTCCGGAGTGAGTTTGATGTCCGCCGTTCTGGCCGTTTTTAGGGCTTGGGTCAGACCTTTGATACCGCAGCGCGGCAGATAATAGTCGACCAGCTCACGGCTGTTGAACTTGGAAACATCATCACCGAATCGCCGTGAAAAGCTGTTTTCCAACACCAGCGAAAGGTTGCGGCGAAGCAGAATTTCTTTATGAGCCGTCGAAGCGTAGAGCTTGCCGTAGGTTTTATCCAGACGGGCAAACAGCTTGAAAACGTCAAAATCATTCAGCATCAGCGCGGCGCAGTAGGAATCGGCAACAGTCTCCAAATCGAGCGTTTGCTCAATCGGCATCGGAGTTGCGGCAGAAACGATTTCCAGAAAATCATATTGCCACGGAATCGGTTTGCAAAAACGAATATCCTGAATCGTGCCGAGGATTTCATCTTCGTAGGAGTCGAGTGTTTCCGCCAAATCCCACAATTCTTCGAGGTCGTCCACGTTGCGACATAAACGGATGATGGTCGATATTTGCAAATCGGTCTTACTCATAACGTCATACAGTTGATGTATTCCGGCGTAAAAATTGCGAAATACCCTTTGCCACAGCCAAGTCTTATGGCTGACAAACTCGGAAAGTCTCTTTGCAGTCATATAATTATAGTTTTAATGATTCAACTCGAATAATATAATGTATGGTTGAATTAAAACATAAAAAAGGTGTTTTGTAAAGTTTAATTTGTCTATTCTTTGCCGATCCGGCTCTCGATGAACGTCAGCAATTCTTCCGGTTTATCCCAAACAACCGCCACTTCAAGCATATTTATACTTTTGTGATACAGCGCCGGAATTTTAACAAAATCTTTGCTGGTGGTATAAACTTCGGCCTTTATCTCTTTGGCTTTTTGCAAGATTTTTTCAATTTCGGCGGCGGTATAAAAATGATGGTCCGGAAAATCGATTGTTTCCACCACGTTAAAGCCCTGCTGTTTTAAGGTATGATAGAATTTTTGCGGATTACCGATACCGGCAAAGGCCAAAATATTGGCTTCGCTGACGGTGGTTTGTACCGGTTCGGTATGTCCGAAAAACACCGGAAGTTTGGCGCGTTCAACCAGACCGTGCTTGTCTTTGCCCAAAATAATCAGGGCATCGGCGCGTTTAACACCGTCGTGAAATGTTTCGCGCAGCGGACCGGCCGGAATAATTTTGCCGTTGCCGATACCGTAATGGCCGTCAAACACCAGAAAAGACAGGTCTTTATGCAAAGTCGGGTTTTGAAAGCCGTCGTCCATAATTATCACGTCGGCACCTTCTTTGACCGCCAATTCCGCACCGGCATAGCGGTCGGAGTTGACCACAACCGGAGCCTGTTCCGACAATAATAACGGTTCGTCGCCGACATCTTGCGCCGTGTGTTTTTTGTTGTTTACCAAAACATTTTGTAATTTGCCGCCGTAGCCGCGGGTTACGAAAATCGGGTGATGCATGGAAGTTGCCAGCATTTTGGCCAAAGATATCGATACCGGGGTTTTGCCGGTGCCGCCGGCGGTTATGTTGCCGACGCAGATTACCGGTACGGAAGTTTTGCGCGGCTGATGCAACTTGAGTCGAAGCTGGGTAGCGGCTCCGTAAAGTTTGCCGAACGGTGTCAGCAACTTGGAAATAAGCGAATTTGATTGCCAATATTTAGGAGTCTTCATTAACCATATATCCCTGAATTTTTTCCACAATGCCGTCCAGAACTTTGGCTTCGCTGGTGGCCCAGTTATAAGCCAGACTGCGCTTGGCTTCAAGCAGCTCACGATTGCTCAAAAGCTGGTCAACCATATCGATAAGCTCTAACACATCGTTGACCTGGATAATGCCGTCGGCGTGTTTGGCGCGATTCATCGCGTCGGTAAAGTTGTGCATGTGCGGGCCGACAATAACGGCATCACGGCAACGCGACGGCTCCATAAAGTTTTGGCCGCCGTGCGGAATGAGCGAGCCGCCGATAAACACTATCGGCGCGATTTCGTACCATATACCCATTTCGCCGATGGTATCCGCCACATAAACGTCGGTTTCGGCGGTTACCGGCTCGCCGGCCGAGCGCAAAGCAACATTCAAGCCGTAATCTTTTTGCAGTTTTTCCTTAATTTCGACCCCGCGATTAGGGTGACGCGGTGCCATCAAAGTCAGCAGGCCCGGATGTTTTTGCTGCAATTCTTTCAAAAAGCGGCCGATTTTAAATTCTTCGTCGCTGTGAGTAGAACTCACGAGCCACAGCGGGCGTTCGCCGATTTGCCGCAAAATTTCGGCTTTCTTTTCCTGGTCCACCGGAATCGGTAGTCCGGCATATTTCAAATTGCCGAGACACATCGCGTCTTTGGCGCCCAAAATGCGCAGACGATAGGCGTCTTCTTCCGATTGTCCGAGGCAGGCGGTAAAGCAATCGAGCAACTCTTTAATGATAAATTCAAACTGCTGCCAACGCTTGAAAGATTTGTTGGAAATGCGGCCGTTAATCAGAATCAGCGGGATGTTGCGGCGTTTGATGGACGACAGCATCGCCGGCCAAAATTCGGATTCAAACCACAGCGCAATCGTCGGTTGCCAATGGCGAACAAAACGGGTGGTAAACACCGGATTGTCAATCGGTAAATATTGATGGAAAGCGCGCTCCGGCAAGCGTTTGGCCATAACTTCGGCCGAGGTGGTGGTGCCGGTTGTTACCATAACATGAATATCGGGATAAAGTTCGAGCAAGCGGTTAATCAGCGGCAACATCGAGATAGATTCCCCGACCGAAGCGCCGTGCAACCATACCAACCGACCTTCCGGCCGCTCTTTGGTCGGACGCCCGATACGCTCGTTAAAACGCTTTACATCTTCCTTGCCGATTTTTTTGCGCTTTTCGATGTAGCGGCGAATGGCAATCGGGTATAAAACGCGAATCATGGTATTGTAAAGACCTATAAACATCTATTTTCCTCTATGTTGTTCCTCATATAATTCTTTGCGGCTTTTGCGCGGCCGTTTGCCTTTTTGAATATAGGGCAGACCCATTTCCTTGTCAAGTTTCCAGGTCAGTTCGTTCAAATCGTTTTCAATCTTTTGGCGATATTCTTCAAGCTGTTCCGGAGTGGCATCGGCCGGAATATAGACCGGCGGCGTAATGGCGTATTTACCTTTGTGAAACGGCAGCGGAATCAGCATATCATCCCAACTTTTGTTGACGACGATGGAGCCGGCAATACTGTAAGTTATGCCTAAAATCGGTTTGCCGGATTTTTGCGCATAAAACAGCGGGCTCATCGTCAGTTCCATACTCGGCCCGCGCGGCCCGTCCGGAATAATGGCGATACTGTTGCCGTCTTTGAGATTCTGCATTAATTCGAGCGCGGCTTCTTTAGCGTTTTTATCGCTGGAACCGCTGATATGGCCGATGCCGAATTTTTCTAAGATATACATAATCATTCGGCCGTCGCGATGAGGCGAAACCAAGGCGTTGAGTTTGCTGCTTTTGTTCCAGAAATACGGCATAATCAGGGTGCGTCCGTGCCAACCGATAACAATGATACTGCCGTCTTTTTGCAAAGTTTCGTAGGTTTCTTTAACACCGGTAACCGATTTCCAACGGGTGGTTAAGCCGACGAATTTCAGGTAATAATAAGCAAAACTGCCGATTAACTTTTCGGCGGCGGAAGATTTGATGATGTCTTTTAGCCACTGCTTATTCATTTCAGTTATATACCTGTTTGGCCTTATCATACAGCCTTTTTTCTTAAATACAATCTGAAAAGCGAAAATATTAGGTGTTTTTTTTGTTTTTTTATGCTTAAATCATAACAAACATAAAAAAGGAGGTCTGCCGTGTCCAAGCCGTATTTGAATAAAGCTCAGTTTGCCGCCGAGTTGGAGAAGTGTTTGCAATGTCCGGGCAAACCGTGTGAAAAGGCGTGCCCGGTCAAGTGTTCGCCGCACGATTTTATTGCCGCGGCCAAAGAAGGGAATATTAAACGGGCGGGGGCGTTGGTTTTGGCGCAAAATCCGCTGGGCGAAACCTGCGGTCTGATTTGTCCGGATAAGTTTTGTATGCGTGCCTGTTTGCGCCAGCATATCGATATGCCGATACGGATTCCGGCGGTGCAGGCGGAAATTATGCGCCGGATGAGAGAAGACGGCACAGCAGAACGGGTTAGAAAAACAGCCGCTAACGGTCGACGGGTGGCGATTGTGGGAGCCGGTCCGGCCGGCATCGGCGCGGCGGCAGAGCTGATAAAATATGGTTTTGCCGTAACGGTGTTTGAGCGTGAAAGTTCGCTCGGCGGCGCTTTGAATATGATTCCGATGGAACGACTGCCGCGGGAAATTATTGCGCATGAGTGGCAACGTTTGAGTGAAAATGCAGCGGTGGAAATACGCTTGAATACACCGATTTCCGATTATAATTCTTTGTTGCAACAAGGTTTTGACACGGTGATTGCGGCGCCGGGCGAACAAAAAAGCCGTACGCTCGGGATTGACGGCGAATATTGGATGGTTGATTATACCGATTATCTGAAAAATCCGCAACAGTATGCGGCAACCGGCCATGTCGGGATTATCGGCGGCGGTGCGGCGGCGGTGGATTGTGCGATAACGGCGGCAAATAACGGGGCAACACATGTTGAAATGTTTGTGCGGCGGCGCCTGAGCGATATGCGCATAACTCCGGCGGAAAGAAATTCTTTGTTGGAAAAACAGATTGATATTACCACCATGACGCGGGTTACCAAAGTTGAAAAAGTCGACGATATGCTGACAATATATACCTGCAAAACGCAGTTTAACGCAGAAGGGCGGTTGCAAGACGTGCCGCATACGGAAACTGCGCGTTCCGGGTTGTCGCTGTTGATATCGGCACTCGGTTCAACCCGGGCGGAAGAGCCGAATGAGACCGAAAATATCTTTTATGCCGGCGATTTTGTAAACGGCGGCTCTACGGCGGTGGAGGCGGTCGCTTCCGGCAAACGGGCGGCGGCGTCGGTTGCGGAAAAATTCGCTATGGAAAAATAATAATTTTTCCTTTGTATTAATAGCAATCGTCGCTTGCTATTTTTTACGCGGCGTATATGATGTATACAGCGAACAACGTCTGCAGATAATAAAATGAAGAATATAATTGATTTTTGCTTGCGCCGTACGGCATTTATGAAAGTTAAGCTTTATGTGCTTTGGCTGCGGTTGTTTACGACTTTACTTTATAAAAATAAAACGGAGCGCAAAACCAAGTTTAAGCAACTGCGCTATGAGGCGGAAAAAAAGTATTTGAGCCGTTATTTGTATGCGTTGGACGATGCTGCGGCAAAGGAATCGCCGACCGAATCTCCAAAGATTATCTGGACCTGCTGGTGGCAAGGCGAAGAAAATTTGCCGCCGGTGGTTAAAAAATGTATCGAGTCAATTCGTAAACATTGTCCCGATTATGAGTTACGTGTAATCACCGCCGACAATATGCGCGATTATGTAAAATTGCCGGATTACATTATGCAAAAGCATCAAAAAGGTTATATTTCCCGGGCGCATTTGGCAGATATTTTGCGAATGGCTTTGTTGGTAAAATACGGCGGAATTTGGCTCGATGCTACGGTGTTTTTAACCGCTCCTCTGCCGCCGTATGTTGATTCGCCGTTTTTCTCGTTTCATTGCCGCGAATTATATCAATTCCAGATTTGGTTTATAAAAGCCGCGGCCGGTAATTTATTGGTAAAAAATTTGCTCAATCTTTTGCTGGAATACTGGAGATATGAAAATACCACCATCAATTATTTTTTCGGGTATTCTTTTTTTGATTTGATGGTGCAGAATTCGGCGGAATGTGCGCGACAATGGGCGCAAACTCCGCTGGTTTATGATGATTGCTACGAATTGGCGGATAACTTTTTTGAGCCGTATACGGAGCAGAAATGGGCGGAAATCAAGGGCAAAATGTCCATGCATAAATTGAGTTGGAAATATAAAAAAGAGCCGGCGAAAAATTCTTTTTCGGATTGTTTGTTGAGCGGCAGGTTAGGAGAATAAAATGCGCATAGTCAATGTTATGATAAGCCGTGTGATGGGGGGAATCGAGCAAGCCTTTTTGGATTATACCGAGGCGCTTAAATTATATAATCATCAAGTATGCGCGGTGGTTGATACCAAGTGTAAAATTTTGCCGGAGCTGCAGCAGCTTAACCCGGAGGCCGTGGTGCAGGTCTCGTTTGTGCATTATAACTGGTTTTTGGTGCCGTATCTTTATTTTAAGCTCAAAAAATTTGCGCCGGATTTGGTAATTGTGCATAACAAAAAAGCCGTGCCGATATTTAAGGCTGCGGCGCGGTTGCTCGGCGCCAAAATCGTGGCGGTGTCGCATAATCCGAAGTTTCGGCATATTGATAAATGCGACGGAATTTTCACGATTACCGATTATCAACGCGGTGTTTTTGCCAAGAAAGGTTACCCGTTGGGACGAATTTTTACCATCCCGAATTTAATCAGCGCCGGTCGCGAATTTTATAAACAAGATTACCATCAACCGCCGGTTATCGGTACCATGGGACGCTTTGACCCGATGAAAGGCTTTCCGGATTTGATTGCGGCTTTGGCCAAACTGAAAGATCGCGGTGTGAAATTTAAGGCGGTTATCGGCGGAGCGCCGCAAGATGCATATATGGAAGAATATATGAGTATCCGTCGCCAAATACAAGAAAATCATTTGGATAAAGAAGTAACTCTTTTGGGGTGGGTGCACGATAAAACCGAGTTTTTCAGCAATATTGACGTGTTTGTTTTATCGTCGCGTTTTGAGCCGTTCGGTATTGTTTTGTTGGAAGCGATGTTGCATGGTAAGCCGATTGTATCGTCGTTGGCTGAAGGTCCGAGGGAAATATTTGCCGGTCATGCCGACGCCGCATATTTGTTTGATGCCGGTGATATCGATGCCATGGCAGAACAGCTGCAACTGGCCGTGCAAAACTTGGGCGAGTCGCAACAAAGGGCTCGTCGCGGGTATTTGCTTTGTATGGAAAAATATGCGTTGCCGGTGGTGGCGGAAAAGCTTGATGCGGCCGTAAAATATTTTGATGACAAGGATAAAAAATAATGGCAGAACCTCAGATTTCGGTAATCATTCCGGTTTATAATGCCGAGAAGTATTTGCAAACAACGTTGCAATCGTTACAAAAGCAGACGTTTAAGGATTTTGAGGCGATTTGCGTTGATGACGGTTCGAGCGATGCTTCGCCGCGGATATTGGCGGATTTTGCGGCAAACGATACTCGCTTCAAAATTCATCGTCAGACCAATGCCGGTGGCAGTGCGGCACGCAATAAGGGGTTGGAACTGGCGGCCGGAAAGTACATCGCTTTTTTGGATAATGACGATATTTTGCACCCGCAATATTTGGAGATATTGCATCAAAATATTATCGCAAGCGACGCCGACTTGAGCTGTTGTTCGTATTTGCGTTTTGCCGGCGAGGGGGTTTACGAATTTGCCGATACGGTATTGACGCCGACGATTGATTTTATATCCGAGCAGCCGTTTATCGATAAATTTGTGCGCAAAAAGAAAATCGAGATGCTGATGTGGACCAAACTGTATCGGCGCGAATTGTTTGCCAACACCCGTTTTGCGCTTGATTTGCCGGCCATTAACGATATTCTTTTGAATATAGAAATTTTATTGAAAAGTAAAAAGGTCGTGGTTTGTCGTGCTCCGTTGATTGCTTATCGCATTATTGAAACTTCGCAAACCTTAAAGGATTTATCGTTTAAGCGAATCGAGGAATTTAAGAATCTTTGCATTGATATTAATAAGTTGATTGCCGCTTATCCCAAACAACGTAAAATATTGCAAAAAATTGCCGCGCGCTATGCTTACGGTATGCATATTAAGGAATATTTGGCACGTTATAATCCGGCGCAGGATGGCGAACGCTATGAGATGTTGCGGCAAAATCTGACGGAGCTGCGGCAAAGCGGGTGTTTGGTGCCGTCAATGCTGAATTTGCGCCAAAGAATCACTTTGTGGGCATTTTGTCGCGGTAGATATACTTTATTGAATCTGTTGAAAAGATAGCGCTTTAATCTATCGGACCGTTTTGTCGGAGTTGTTGTTTGATTTCGCCCATTGTCCAGATAAAGCGGTTGCTTTTGCTGAATTTGCGAACATAGTACAAATAGCCGGCGATAACCAATATTCCGGCGGCAAGCCAGGCCAACGGGCCGGCATACATAATTCCTTTGTAGCCGATGGCCGCGGCAAGCACAATCGCGCTGAAGGCACGCACCACCAGTTCGAGAATACACGAAAACAGCGGCAACAGCGGTTTTCCCATGCCCTGAATGGTGTTGCGGAACACAAAAATCATACCCAAAAAGAAATAGAACATGGTGCTGATAACGAGATATTGCCGCCCCACATCCAAAATCAGGGCAATATCGTTGCCGGAAACATTGTCGCCGGTGTCAATAAACATGGCAATCATGCCCGAGCCGATTTTGCGAATGAGGAAAAAGCCGGCAATACTGATAATTGTTGACATGATAAAGGCATATTTAACGCCGCGGCGAATACGCGAAAGCAAGTGCGCGCCCCAGTTTTGCGCCGTAAAAGTTGCCATGGAAAGACCGAGAGCCAACAGCGGCTGAGTGGCAAATTGCTCAATACGGAAAGCGGCGGCAAAGGCGGCGATTATATCGGGGCCGAACGAGTTGCATACGCTTTGAATAATCATAATACTGAACGAGAGAATCGAAAATTGCAACGCCATCGGGAAGGCAAGGCGCAAGTGGTCACGCATAACATGCGAGTTGTATTGCATATATTTTTTATCAAGCCGCAACAACGGAAATTTATGCCACATATAAATAAAGCAAATGACAACCGATATGGCATTGGAACTCAGAGTACCCATGGCCGAACCGACAACGCCCCATCCGCAATATTTGATGAAAACAAAGTTAAGAGCAATATTAATCAGCGAGCAGAAAATCAAAAAATAAAGCGGGGTTTTGCTATCGCCGAGCGCGCGGATAAAACCGGAAAGCAGGTTAAAAAGCACAATCATCACTGTGCTCAAACACATTACAAACATAAAATCATAAGCGTCGGCAAACAATTCCGGCGGCATATTCATAATGCGGAGCAGGGGTTTGAGCGAGATAATCAAGCCGCAGGTCAAAATCACGCTCAAAATCAGAGCGGCCAATAAACAATGGAAAACCGACATTTTAACGCCGTCGTAATCGCGCGCGCCGAAGCGCTGAGCCGTGATTACGGTCAAGCCGCCGGTAAAGCCGAATGCCACCATCAAAAACACCATATATATCGGGGCCGAAGCGCCGATTGCGGCCAAAGCGTTGACGCTGATAAGGTGGCCGACGATAATCATATCGGATATTTGATATAATTGCAGAAACAGGTT
>JAEEMQ010000002.1 GCA_016283295.1 Alphaproteobacteria bacterium | reverse complement strand
ACAAACACCGCGTTTTTGTGGACAAGATTTCAAAGCCGGAACTTTGTTTCTCTTCACTTTTGGTGTTCGTGATTTACGAATTAACTGATTAATTGTAGGCATCACATTTTCCTTAAGTTATTAAATTAATTACACAAAACTAACCGCCGAGCATTAAAAAACGCTCAGCAATCAGTGTGCGCGATGTTATCACAAAAATAATGTCTGTCAACACTTTTTTAAACATTTTTCAAAAAAAATAAAGGCTGTACAAAATGTAACACAACTGTAACACTTTTGCTGTTGTTTTTTGTCACGATTTATGCTATGATAAAGCTAAATAAAGTGTTGATTTAAGGAGAAAGGCCATGGGAAAGAGAGTGGTAAGAAGGCAGACTGTACCAACAAAATCGGCCGAAGCCGGTAATTTGACCGACGATGTAGCAGCAAGAAGAAAACGGGAAATTGAAGACAACTTCCCGCGTCTTAATCCGGGAGATTATGCCAATGACAAAGAGTTCCGCGAAGCTCTGCTGGAACAATATCGTGCCATGCGCCAACAAGAATATCAGTATGTATGCTTAAACGAAGGCCTGAAAGCCTACGATGTATCCGTATCAATCTGCAGCCGCACCGGCAACAAAAAAGCCATGAACAAAGCAACCTGGAACGGCTGTGCAGATATCATGAGAAGATATCCCGATATGAAAGAAGCCGTTGCCGACAGTTGTTATGCCCGCATTCCGCAATATGTTACCAAAACCTTGTCCGGCCGTACGGCCAGCTGTTGCGCCGTCAGCAGTAAGGCTTTGGAATCAAAAATTTCCGCGGAAATGGGTTTTGACGATGCCGACAACTTTGTACAGCCTTATCAAAAATATCCGGAAGCGAAGCACTATCGCCTTGCCAACGGTTTTATGGACGACCCGGCTCTTGAGGGGTATACCGCGCGCGGCGATTTATGGACTTTAATCAGCGAGGGCAAGGTCGGCCCGGGAGCCACCATCGGTATACCGAGTCACACGGATTCCGGCTATCATGCCAAAACGGTTATTGCCGTAAATTATGATGAAAACGGTAATCTGAAAAATTATGTTCTGCAGGCCAATAACAGCAACAATCTTGAGGTTGTAACATCACGAGTTCTGTATTCAAACGTCATAGCCGGCGATATGAATCGCTGGATGACCAAACAGATGAACGATGAATTGGATCAATATCGCGAACTCTCAACCACCGATTTGGCGCGTATGGTCAGCCGGGAGCGGGAAAAACTGGGTACTCGCGTCGACGATTTGGAAAAAACCGAAAATCACCTCTTTACCGCTCAGGGCAGAAATAATAAGGTTATCCAATATGCGGATTCTTACGTTAAAAATGCCAATGTTCCGAGTGCTACTCCGGCCGTAATGCGTATCGACGGCGAAAATGCCGGAGAAGAAGCCTCCCGTCAGGAAAGACGTTTTTCGATGTTCTATGTTACGGCGGCCACCAACGAGCAGCGTGAATCTTCCGCCATCCAAGCCGAGCAGCCGGCCGCGCAGGCAGAAGCACAGGCCGAAGCTTCGAGCGAGAAAAAGGTTGTCCGCACCGACGAAATTTCGGATAAAGATAAGGCCAGAATGGAGTCAATGCTGAACAACTTGAACAAAGTCAGCAAGAAAAATCCGGTTGATATCGAAGCAACCATCGATCGCCTGGCCGAGCTCTACGGCACCGACGCCTCCAAGGTTTTGACCAAGATAATGATGTCGCCGTCGCAATTTTCGCAACGTTTGGATTTGCGCAACGAAAACGGCAAGCGCCTCACCTCCTCGCGTGATGTTCTGGAACAGCTGTGCCAAATCGACAACGAGGAGCAAAATCAGCAGATTCTGGCGATTGCCGCTACCAAAAGACGCGGCCGCGGCGGTATGGCTTAAACCGCAAACATCCTGTATTTTCGAGCCGCGGCAACGTTCCGCGGCTTTTTTGTAACATAAATTTAACATTTTAGATATTGTTTTTTAACGCAAATTATGCTAATATAAAATCATAATAGGAGGGGGATAACCGCTCATAAGAACGGGAGAAAGACGATGATTAAAGATGAAGAATTAATGCGCCGCGTAAGTCACAGCGAAGGTTTTTACAGAGTACCGGCGCCTTGTCCTGCCGGACACATTAGTATCGGCTACGGACACAACCTTGAACAAAGCGGCATGGGCAAATCCGCCACCAATAAATTCCTTGGAAAAGATATCGACAAAGGAATTACCGAGGGTGATGCCAAAAAACTGCTTAAATACGATTTGGATGAGGTTAGAAAAAGCATCAAAGAAGATAAGAGATTAGGCCCGTTATTTGCCAAACTTGATGACGAGCGTCAATACGTTCTGCTTGATTTGTGCTACAACATGGGTGTTCCTAAAGTCAAAAAATTCAATAAAATGCTGACGGCGATGGAAAACGGCGATTATGAAAAAGCCTCCGAAGAACTGCGCCGTTCGCGTTATGCCAAACAAACCGGACCGCGTGCCCGCCGTAACGTGGAAGCTCTGCGAACCGGCGAATGGTCGGATGAGGACCCGAAGAAAAAGAAGACCAAAAAGCAAATAAAAACCGATAAGGCTAAAGCCGATACGTACGGAGCCAAAAAAGAAGCCGAAACGCGTCAGGCCACGCAAGTCAGATCCGAAGTCGGCAGAGCTCCGGCACGAACCGCCGCTCCGCGTGCTGCCGCTCCGGCACAAAGACAAGCTGCTGCTCCGGCGCAAAAACAGACGGCCGCTCCGGCCAGAACCGGCAACGCCACCGATAAAGATGTGGCCAGAATGCGCTCCATGCTGAACAATCTGAACCGGGCTAACGGCAAAAACAGCAAGATTGACGTAGATAAGACGATTGAGGCTTTGACCGCGCAATACGGCAGCGAAGCTTCCAAAATCATGACCAAGGTGATGATGTCTCCGACTGCGGTGGCTAAGAATATGGATTTGCGTGATAAAAACGGTAAATTACTTACCAGCTCGCGCCAGATAATTCAACGTCTCAGCCAGCCGGAAACCACCCAGGAACGCGACAACGCCCTGGCTATGGTTGCCGCCCGTCGCCGCGGCCGCGAAGCTTAATCTCGGACATTATAGACGATACCTCAAATACCGCGGTAATTTCCGCGGTATTTCTGTAACACAAATTTAACAAATTTGTAATTGTTTTTTGCTATATATCATTGTAACATAATATATATAAGGTAACTTTCATCAAGGAGAAAACCGATGTTGGATAATCAGGAATATTTAGATCGCATTAAACGCAGCGAGGGCTTTTTAAGCACACAGCGCCGTTGCCCGGCCGGATTTTTAAGCATCGGTTACGGCTATAATTTGGAGCGTTACGGCAGCACGCCGGAAGCAATCGCCCGTGCCAAAAAAGAAGTATGCAAAATCTTAAACAAAAGCAGTATTGATAACGGAATTACCGAAGCCGAAGCGCAAAAGCTGTTGCAACATGATTTGAACCGGGTTATTGAGGGCATAAAGGCCGATAAACGCTTAGGCCCGCTGTTTGAAAAACTTGATGACGAACGGCAGTTTGTTTTGGTAGATATGTGCTACAACATGGGAATTCCGAGAACCAAGAAATTCAACAAAATGCTGACGGCGATGGAAAACGGCGATTATACCGCCGCCGCTCAGGAAATTCTCCGCTCGAAATATGCCAGAGATGTAGGCCGCCGTGCCCGTGACAATGCCGCTTGCATGGCTACCGGCGAGTTTGAATTCAACACCACCAAAAGAGTAATGAGTGACGATAAAAAGAAGGCCGCCAAAAAATCCAAAACGGAAGAAGAAAAAGCCAGAAAGGCAAGCGCCGACGCCAGAACTCAGCCTTCGCCATCCCGCACAAGTGCAAGCTCCGGCAAAATTTTGAACGTCGGTGACAGCCGCACGGTCGGTATGGCCGGAGAAAACGGCAGCCGTCTTGTCCAAAAAACCGATAGATCGGGCGACGATTGGTATGCGCAAATGGGTAAAGGTTTTGCCTGGTTCAAACAGCATTTAAACGATATTAAACAAGATGCCCAAGATTGCGATTGCGTGGTGGTCAACCTCGGCTTTAATGATGTATACGGCGCGGTTCACAGCAACAAAAATATTGAAAAAATGGCCAAGGAATATGCCGCGCAAATGAACGAATTTGCCGCCGAAATGAAAAGACAGGGCAAACAGGTATACTTTACCACGGTCAATCCGGTCAGCACCAATCGCTCGGATGCGGCCAAGGTCAATAAAGGCGTTGATGATTTCAACCGCTATATGCAGCAATACTTATCCGACGACGTTAAGGTAATCGACACGCAATCTTATGTCCGCAGCCAATCCAACTCCAAGGTTTACGGCAGCAAAGGCGGCGACGGTATTCACTATACCGGCAGCTTCTACTCCGAGCTTGCTCAATATACCGAACAGCAAGTAAGAGCTGCCGAGGCCGGACGCGAACATACGCAATCCCGCACAGCGCCGGAACAGCCGCATTCCCGAGTGGCACAAGGCCCGCAAACACGGACTCAGCCACAATCGAGCGGCAAGGCCAAAACACCGGAGCAACCTGCACAAACTCCGGCTAAGGCTAAACCGCGCCAAAGCGAGAACAGCGGTAATGCGTCGGATAAAGACAAGGCCAGAATGCGCTCTATGTTGAATAATCTGAACAAGGCCAACGGCAAATCGCGGCAGGTTGATGTTGATGCAACTATTGAGGCTCTGAGCGCGCAATATGGCGAAAATGCTTCCAAAATATTGGCAAAAGTAATGATGGCTCCGACCACAATGGCGAAAAAGCTGGATTTACGCGATAAAAACGGCAAGTTGCTGACCAGTTCGCGCCAGATTGTTCAAAGACTTTGCGAAATTGACGATGAACAGCAAAAGAACAACGTTATTGCCATGGCTGCCTCTAAAAGACGCCGTTCGCGCTGATTACTTGCTTCTGGCACGGTTCTGCACGATACTCTGTACAATTTGCTGATTCTGTTTGGTATCCGGCATTTGGCACAAGTGCTGAATCACATCGCGTGAGGTTTTCAGTTTACCGTCACCCAGCTTTTGATACGAGCCTGGACTTTGTACGGCCTCTTGCAACAACGCATAAGCATTATCACCGTATTTTTGATACAGCGCGGCGGCGGTGTGGGCCGCATCCATGGCTTTAGCCTTGCCGTTAGCCTTATTCAGCTTATTAATAATGGCTTCCATCTGCTTTTGATATTTATTGGCATTGGCGGCATCGGTTTTCATTTTGGCGGCGGTTGCCTGTTTTTGCGTTGTTGGGGACTTAGCTTTTGCCGAGGCTCTGGCTACCTGTTTTTGTTTTTTCTCGCCGTATTTTCTGGCGTTTTCCCTATCCTTTTTAACCTGCTGTTTGGTGGCATCGTCGGCGTTTTTGACTTCTTTATAAATATCGCGACCGGCAAGTCCGGCATCTATGGCCACGCTGGCTGCTGTCCCTACTCCCGGAAAAGTACCGCATACACCGGAAGCAACTTCACCGGCGGCGCCGGCAAAATCTCCGGCCATGGCGCGCTGTGCCCCGAATATCAAACCGGCACCGATACTGATAAGCGGAATTTTTTTCAATACGGACTTGCCCACGGCCTTAACCGCGGTATTGGTAACGGCCTTGGTTACCGTCTTTTTCGCAGCTTGCGTTACCGCACTCTTGGCGGCCTTGTCGACCGCTTTTTTGGCGGTTTGGGCCGCCGTGCCGTTTACCGCTTGTTTTACGGCGGTTCCGACCTTCGATTGCGCCACCTTTTGCCCGACCTTTTTAGCGGTTTGCACCACCGCGGTTTTTGCCTTTTTCGCCGCCTCTTTGGTTTTTTGCACCGGCGTTGAATTGGCTACGGCTTGCTTTGCTTTAGCATAAGCCTTACCGACTTTAGAATTATTGAGCGCTTTGCCGCAATCTTCGATGGTATTATCAATCGCCCTGTCTATTTTCCGGGCAGCTTTCTTAAATTTTGAGGTATTACCTGCCTTTTCAACCTTAGCAAAAAATTCTTTATCGCGCGGAACGGTAACCGTGGTAAAAACGTTTTTCTTACCCGCTTCCTCAATTATTACCGCACTTCCCGTCTGTTGCTCCATTTTATGAAGCAAATATATTTCTTTCTCGGTAATTTCCGACTTGGGAAACATTAACTTTATTTCCGAATCACTATATTGAGCAAAACTCGGATTTTTGGCGATAAAGTCCGCAACCGCCTCAGATTCAGGCCGTGATGCTAAAAATTTTTCAAATTTTTGAGTGAATTTACTGTCTTGCGGAATCGTAATTTTTACATCTTTTCCGGCTTTATCAAGCAATTTAACATCCAATTCATCCGCCATCGATCCGCCGAACTTGCTTTTCAGCTCTTTCATAAGCTTTTTACCGCTTAAGTCTTCATCCAACCCGGCCCGATAGGTGATTTCAATTCCTTTGGAGGTATATTGCACGGCTTCCGGAGTCTTCCCGATATAACCGCAAACTTTGAGGGCTGTTCTCTCTGAAATCTGTCCGCTGGCATGACGATAAGCACGTTCCACCTCAATACCGTATATTTCGCTGAACTTCTCTACCGGTTGGTGGCTGTACCCTCGGAATTTTTTACCCCATTCATCCAGAGGAGCGATAGATTTATATGTAAACCAATCATCTATGGTTCTGGAATCCAAATAGAATTTATTGTTATACATCATCAATGCGGCAAAATCATCTCCCAATTCGGGATGAGCCAATATTTTCTTTTGCAACAATTCCATCTGGAGTGGATTTCCGGTTTGAAAATGGACATGAGCCGCCTCATGTGCTGATACGTTGATGGTATTATCGACGGCAGATGCGGTATTCACTCTAATGGAAGCAAAACCTTTTTCCCCTTTCATATTCGCCACACCTTGTGTATTACCCATAGTCTCGTCAATTATACTCATTGTTTGCAAACGATGTTCAGGCGCATATTTTGTACTTTCTGCCGCAATATTATCTACTTTTTCAGTCATTTTTCTGACAGCGTTATTGCGATTTGCCGGATTTATTAAATCGGTATTTGTTGTTTTGATGGCCAACTCAGCGGCATCCACATTTTGTTCGGCTAATTCTTTACCGGCCTGACGTGCTAATTCTCTTATATATTCCAACTGCTTTGGTTCAAGACGATAATTGCTGTGTAGTTTAATAAATTCTTCCGTACAAGTTGTCATCATCTTGTGCGGACTGCTGAACCATTCAGCACTCAACGGCTCTATTTTTTTATAAAATGCCACCCAATCGGCAGCTGTCCATTTTTGAATGGCGCGCTCGTCCAAATTACCGACCCATTTTTTAAACTCGCCGATATTGTCAAAATCCGGAACAACTAAGCGTTCGCCAGCCATAATCAGTCCTTTGGTTCATACATACTCTATGTTTTAATATACACTATTTTTCGTGCCGAAATCAAGCTTTATTGTATAACATTTTTGTTACAATCATCTCCTTTGAGGCAGCTTGAAAAAATCGCGGCAAAGCATATTTTCTACACCGTCAACAAAGGAGGATTTTATGCAAAAAGATAAAAGATGCAGTATTTGGCACCTGTTTGCCGGCCTGATTATGGTGGTGCTCGGTATATTGATTTGGGCGCATCCGACCGTTTCGCTTTTGGGTATGGCTTTTTATCTGGGTTTGATGCTGTTTATGCTCGGCTGCGGTTATATCACTTTTTCGCTGACCGAATACTCCGGTTGGTATATGGTAATCGGTATGCTTGACGTGTTTATGGGGCTGATTTTTATGACTAATCTCAGCTTGAGCGCCGAAACTCTGCCGATATTTTTTGCGTTGTGGATTCTGGCATCCGGCGTTATGCAGATTGCCGGTGCTTTTGAAGCGCGCAAAATCGCCATGCCCTGGGGTTGGTCGCTTGCCAGCGGTGTTATCGGGGTAATTCTGGCCTATTTTATTTTGACTTCGCAACAATTCGGCGAATGGGCGTTGGTGCTGACTGCCGGCACTTATGTTGTGATTTACGGGCTTATCAGCATTTCGGAATATTTTTATTTTCGTCACTATTGCCGATTGGTCGAGGATAAAGCATAAAAAAAGGCGTTAACTACGCCTTTTTCTTTTTCATATCTTCTTTTTTCTTTAATACTTCCAAATCGCGCTCGGTGGCAATTTTATTCAATATGGTTTTAACTACCGTATCGATATCTTTGCCTTCGCGATAATCTGCCGACAGCGCAAAATTCACCCGGTCGTCCTGCAACAGCTTAACCGCTTTGGCTTTATGACGGCTGTGCGGCTTATAAACCGCGATGGCGGTACCGCCGTGACTTTTTACCATTTTCATTGAAGGAATATCGGTCATCCCGTCGCCGAAATAAATAATGCGCGAATACGGAATGCGCCGCTGCTCGTCCGGCATATATTCATTCACGACCTTATCGTCGAACTTGCCCAAGCCCTTATTGATTTTAGCCAGATACTGCACCTTGCCGGAATAATTTACCACGCGCGCCGGCCATACCGCTTTGCCGTTTTCGCCATAAGCAAAAGCGCAGCCGTAAACATCGCGGAAAAACGGGCGGATATGGCAACCCTCGATAATTTCCTCATAGCCCGAAGAAATAATGTAATGCTCAATATCCAAATCCAAAAAACGCCCGTATCTGTTAATGCGTTCGAACCATTCTTCCACGCCTTTAAAAAACACAATCAACGCACCGCAATAGGCCAAATTTTCTTTGGTTAAATTAAACCCGCGCTCTTTGGCGATTTTGGTAAAGTAATACATACTGCCGGTAACCTGGTCCACCCCGTTTTTGGCCGACCACGCATTGGCATCGTGCCAAAAATCGGCCGGTTTCATGCCCAGTTCCGGAATCAGCAGATAATCCTGCATATAGGTAGTGCTCAGCGTTTCATCAAAATCGTATACAAAAGCAACTTTTGTTCGTTTCATATTGTCCCTCGTGCGTTTTATAATTGTATAATATACAACAAACACCTTAATAATTTGTCAACAACGCGAGAAAATGAATAAAAAACGCTTTTTCCCGAAAAATATCGGGAGAAAGGGCAATTTTAAAGTGAAGCAATTACGCCTTAAAATTCAAATTCCAATCGCTGTAACGTGCCGGGTCGTTTTCCCAATTTTCGCGCACTTTGACGTATAAGAACAGATGTATCCGCTCTTCCAACAGTTCTTCCAACTCAAGCCGCGCACTCTGGCCGATTTTTTTAATCATACTGCCGTTTTTACCCAAAATAATGGTCTTTTGCCCCTCGCGCGCCACATAAATCGTCATCTCGGCGCGGATGGAACCGTCGTCTTTATGCTCCCACAATTCCGGCTCCACCGTCAGGGCATACGGCAACTCCTGGCGCAAGTTCAAAAACAACTTTTCGCGCACCACTTCCGCCGCCAATAATCTGAGCGGCATATCCGACATCTGCTCCTCCGGATAATACCACGGGCTTTCCGGCAGATTATCCGCCAGATATTGATAAAACTCGGTAATATGGTCGCCCGATTGCGCCGAAAACATAAACACGGCATCAAAAGCGAACACGTTTTCAAATTCTTCTTTTAAGGCCTGCAGTTCCTCTTCTTCCATCAGGTCAATTTTGTTGAAAGCCAAAACCGCGTGCGCGTTACGCTTAATCAGCTCGTCAATAATCGCCGACGTTTCCTCGTTCATACCGCGTTTGGCATCCACCACCAAAACATTGATGTCGGCATCGCCGAAACCGTTCCAGGCCGAAGCCACCATCGCCCGATCCAGCCGACGTTTCGGCAAGAATATCCCCGGCGTATCCAAAAAGATAATCTGGGTATTGTCATAAATACCGATTCCTTTGATGGTGGTGCGCGTCGTTTGCGCTTTCGGCGAAACAATCGACACTTTGGAGCCGACAAAGTTGTTGGTTATCGTCGATTTTCCCGCATTAGGCGCCCCGATCAACGCCACAAATCCGCATCTGGTATCAGCCATGTTCTTTTTCCATCAGTTTCAACAAATTTTCGGCGGCATGCTGTTCCGCCAATTTTTTATTTTTCCCCTGTCCTTCGGCAAAAGTCTTGTCATCGAGCGCCACTTTAACAGTAAACAGCGGATTATGGTCGCTGCCTTCCTTAGAAACAAGCTCATAAGCCGGAAAACCCAACTTCAGCGTATGAAACTTCTCCTGCAGGCGGGTTTTATAATCTTTTTCCGAGCCGCTGTCGGCCATATCAATCATATCCCGCCAGTTGCGCTCGACAAATGCTATGGCTTGCTCGATATTCGAGTCGATATAAACCGCGCCGATAATCGCCTCGCCCACATCGCACAACACGTTTGTACTTTGCACGGTTTCCTTATCCTTGGCAATAATATATTTATCGATATGCAGTTTTTTAACCACCGCCGCCACCGTTTCGGCCCGCACCAGCTTAACATGGCGTTGCGCCAGTTCGCCCTCGCGGTCGTGCGGAAACATTTTATACAGCAAATGCGCCATGGTCATCCCGAGCACGCGGTCGCCCAAAAACTCGAGTCGCTCATAATTACGGTGTTCGTTACCGGTAACACTGCTGTGCGTCAGCGCCTGTTGTAACAGCTTAGGATTTCTGAATTTATATTGCAGTGTTTCCTGTAACTTTTCCATCTTTAATGAATACCTTTGAAAAATCTGTTCCAACGAATGGAGCTGAACCAAGTCCACGGCTTAAACAAAGAGCTTTTATCGTTATGCGAAAAGAAAATAAATTTGGCCTTGCCCACCAAATTTTCCTTCGGCACAAAACCCACGCTGATACGGCTGTCGTCCGAGCGGTCACGATTGTCACCCATCATAAAAAACATATCTTCCGGCACCACAAACTCCTCGGTGTTGTCGACAATCCGTTCCTTATCCGAGATTTCCAAAATATCATGCTTTACCCCGTTCGGCAAAGTTTCGGTATATTGCTTATAAAACTCCGGCATGGCCACATATTCGTCAATTATATAGCTGCCGGTTTTTTTGCGCTCCACCATCTCGCCGTTGATGTATAAGCGCCCCTCCTTAACCTGTACCTTATCCCCCGGAAGCCCGATAATGCGCTTAATAAAATCGGTATGCGTATTCTGCGGAAATTTAAACACCACCACATCGCCGCGTTCCGGCTGTTTATATTTCAATCGTCCTTCAAATATCGGCAATCCGAACGGAAACGAATAGCGTGAATAACCATAAGAATATTTGCTGACAAACAAATAGTCACCCACCCGCAAAGTCGGATACATCGAGCCGGACGGGATACGGAACGGTTCCAACCAAAAACTGCGGATAATCACCGCAATCAAAATTGCCAACACAATGGTTTTTATATTATCCGCCAGCATTTTCTTGAAATCGCCGGTGTTTTCTTTATTTTGCGTATCAGTCACGGCTAATCCTCATTATTGCCGTCGGCAAAATCATCGGCAACATTGTCGTTATCTTCGATTTCGTCATCGGCTTCATTTTCCAGCAGCAACTCATCATCCATATCCGATTTTTTGCGACGGCCGCGACGCTTTTTAATCGGTTCGCGACGTTGCATGGCGCTGATAACGTATTGCCCGCTGACTTTATACAAATCCGGCAGACGGTTATTATATTGATGGTCAGCATCTTCAATCATGGCAAAATCAATTTCAACATTGCGTTGCTGATTTAAGTGACGCGCCATTGAAGCCACCATGGTCGGCGGCACTATATCGTCGGCCCCGCCCTGAATAATCAGCCCGGAAGCCGGGCACGGTGCCAAAAAGGTAAAGTCCTGCTCATTGGCCGGAGGGCTGACGGCAATAAAATTATTGATATCCGGACGGCGCATCAACAGTTGCAACCCGACCCAGGCCCCGAAGGAATATCCGGCAATCCAGCATTGTTTGGCATCAGGGTTCATATTTTGCAGCCAATCCAAGGCTATCGTTGCATCGGAAAGCTCGCCGTTGCCGTTATCAAACTGCCCCTGCGAACGCCCCACTCCGCGAAAATTAAAACGCAAAACCGAAAAACCCAAATCCTTAAAGCAACGAAACAAACTGTATACGACTTTGTTATTCATGGTTCCGCCGTAATTCGGATCCGGATGCAAGATGAGCGCCACCGGCGCATTCGGTCGCGGGCTCTTGAAATATCTGCCTTCAATTCGGCCGGCATGGCCGTTAAACATTACTTCTTCCATATTTTTCACTTTATTATATTAATCTTAACTTATTTATTTTATCTGTATGGTATCAAGATAACTTTTGGGAGTATAACACAAAATGAATCCAAAATACAAGTTAATTTTGCAAGACATTCAAGCGGTGCTGGATCGCGATCCGGCAACCCGCAGCAAACTTGAGGCGATTATCTGCTCGTCGGGGCTGCACGCTATATGGCTCTATCGGGTTGCACATTGGTTGTGGCAACGCAAATTTTTTCTGCTGGCCCGCATTTTGTCGCAGACGGCACGTTTTTTGACCGGTATTGAGATTCATCCGGGCGCCGAAATCGGCAGCGGTTTTATGATTGATCACGGCATGGGCATTGTTATCGGCGAAACCACCAAAATCGGCGACAATGTTACGCTTTATCACGATGTTACGCTCGGCGGCCGCAAATTATACGACGAACACGGCCATAAGCTGATAAAGCGCCATCCGACCGTCGGCGACAACGTTACCATAGGCTCGGGCGCACAGATTTTGGGGCCGATAACCCTCGGCAACAATGTCAAAATCGGCTCAAATGCCATAGTTATCCACGATATTCCGGCCGATTCAACCGTGGTAAACACACCGGCTTATATCGTGCAAAAATCCCATACCCCGGCCAAAGATTTCTGCGCATACGGTATCGAACCGGAAAAAAGCGAGACCAAAAGCCCTAAATCTGCCGCAAAACGGAAAAAAGTTAAATAAGTAAAAGATTATACTGACAACCCGATTTTTTTATGTTACAATGAGCGTACTGATTATGGAGATATACGATGCGCTCATTTATTTTTTATGCTTTAGGGTTTTGTTGCCTGGCCGCCTTGCCGGCTTTTGCCCAGCAACTTCCCACCAATCCGTGGCTTCATTCCGAAACCGGCGGAGTTAAGCTGCGTTCAAACAACGGTGCGTCCGCCGACAATACCGCGGCTCAAACCGCCCGTCTGACCCAATCCATCAACGAACAATTTGATAATTCGCAAACCCAGCTGATGCAAATCATTAACGAATCTCTGCCCGAGCAGGAACGCCGTCCCAGCGCGTCGCAACAAATGAATCTGCCGAGTTGGCAAGAGCTGATGCCGCAAATAGACATCAACGCCATGCTGCCGAAATCTTCCGGCAACATCGCCAAAGCGACGCAACCGGCCTCATCTCCGGCCAAAAGCTTTTCTTCCGGAACTGACGAACTTGCCCGCACTCTTGCCGATATCGAACGCAAATACAACAAGGCAAAACGTACCTCCAATGCCTATTACAACCAAGCCAAAAACGGCATTAAAAAACTGGAAAACGAAGCGGAAAACTCGGTTAATCAGATACAGAAAATGCTGAAACAATAAGCGGAGAAAAACATGATGTCGCGTACCGTATTTTTGTTGAGTTGTTTGCTTGCCGCCGGCATAACCGTTGTTTCGGCGCAAAGCATTACCGCCGACGAAACATCGACCGCAACGGCAGATGCTCCGCAAAGACGTTCCCTGCCGGAAATGTATGCGGATTCCGAAAAAATGCGGCAGGTGTACGCTATGATGTCTACCGAAGAATTGTCCGTTTTTGCCCGGCGTATTTATCTGGTTAAAAGATTTCAGGCTAAAAAAATGAACAAACCGGTTCCGGAAAAATTACCCGAAGATATGCTTTCCGACCGCGAGCGTTTGATTGAATACATTATAGAAAACAGCAAAGAATGAAAGAAAATCCGTTCAAAATCGAGAGCCCGTTTGAGCCGTCCGGCGACCAACCGCAAGCGATTAAAGAGCTGTGCGAAGGCATTGACCGCGGCGAAAAAAATCAGGTTCTGCTCGGGGTGACCGGCTCCGGCAAAACGTTCACCATGGCCAAAATCATTGAACAATGCCAGCGACCGGCGCTGATTATGGAGCCCAACAAAATTCTGGCCGCCCAGCTTTATGCCGAAATGAAAGAGTTTTTCCCGCATAACAACGTGGAATATTTCGTGTCGTATTACGATTATTATCAGCCGGAAGCATATATTCCGAAAACCGATACATATATTGAAAAAGATTCCGCCATCAACGAGCAAATCGACCGGATGCGCCACGGTGCCACCCGTAATGTTTTGGAAGAAAAAGACGTAATCATCGTCGCTTCCGTTTCCTGCATTTACGGCCTGGGCAGCATGGAATCATATTCATCAATGGTGTTTACTCTTAAAGTCGGCGACGTCATCGATATTCAGGAAATCAACCGCCAACTCGCCAATTTGCTCTACGAGCGCTGCACCGTCAACTTTGTGCGCTCTACCTTCCGGGTCAACGGCGATACCCTCGATATTTTCCCGGCGCACTATGAAGACCGCGCGTGGCGGGTGTCTTTCTTCGGTGACGAAATCGAAGAAATCTATGAGTTTGACGTATTGACCGGCAAAAAAACACGCCAACTTGAAGAAATCACGGTCTATCCGGCCAATCACTATGTCACTCCGCGGCCGGCGCTTTCGCAAGCGATGACGCATATCAAAGAAGATTTGGAAATCCGGCTCAAAGAATTCAATGCCGAAAACAAGTTGCTCGAAGCCCAACGCCTCGAACAGCGCACCCGCTTTGATTTGGAAATGATTGACACTACCGGCCATTGTAAGGGCATTGAAAATTATTCGCGCTACCTGACCGGACGCAAACCGGGCGAGCCGCCGCCGACATTGTTTGAGTATTTTCCGAAAAACGCCCTGCTCTTTATTGATGAGAGTCATATCGCCGTGCCGCAAATCGGGGCTATGTATCGCGGCGACCGCAACCGCAAAACCACCCTGTCGGAATACGGCTTCCGCCTGCCGTCGTGTTTGGATAACCGCCCGCTCAAGTTTGAAGAATGGGATAAAATGCGGCCGCAAACCATTTTTGTTTCCGCCACTCCGGGCGATTGGGAGCTGGAGCAAAGCAAAGGCGTATTCTCCGAGCAGGTTATTCGCCCGACCGGTCTGACCGACCCGCTGTGTTTGGTGCGACCGGTGGAAAATCAGGTAGACGATTTGATGGAAGAGTGTCGTAAAACCGCGGCCAAAGGCGAGCGCGTTCTGGTTACGACCTTAACCAAAAAAATGGCGGAAGATTTAACCGAATACTTGAGCGAAAACGGGGTTAAGGTGCGCTATATGCACTCGGATATCGAAACCCTCGAGCGTATTGAAATCATCCGCGATTTGCGCCTCGGCAAGTTCGACGTGTTGGTCGGCATTAACCTGTTGCGCGAGGGCTTGGATATTCCGGAATGTTCGCTGGTGGCGATTTTGGATGCCGACAAAGAAGGCTTTTTGCGTTCTACCCGCTCGCTCATTCAGACTATCGGCCGCGCCGCGCGTAATGCGCAAGGTCGGGTAATTCTCTATGCCGATAAAATTACGGATTCGATTAAAGTTGCGCTTGATGAAACTAACCGCCGCCGCGCCAAACAATCGCAATATAATATTGCCAACGGCATCACCCCGCAAACCATCAAAAAGAGTATTTCCTCCACCTTGAAAGAAATGACCGAAACCGATTTTGTGAAAACCGACACGCAAGACGTCGAGAAAATCCGCAATATCGATAAAAAGATTAAAGAACTGACCAAACTGATGCGGGAGGCCGCGCAAAATCTCGAATTTGAGCAGGCTATGGTCTATCGCGACCAACTTAAAGAATTGGAAGCTCTGGCATTAAAGAATATGTAAATTCGCTGCATTGCGAAAAATAAACCGCCAAACGTCGGCCGCAACCTTCTCATCGGTTCGTATCCGTGTCGGAGTTTAAAACACAAAAAAACCACCCGCAAGGGGTGGCTTGGTCGGATTGTCCTTCGGGCATAAATGCCCTCACGACTTTCGTCACACATTGTCTGAAGACAACCGCCGTACTCCCGTCCGGCTTGTGTTCCTCACCGAACCAACTCCTCCGTTGGTTCAAATCCGACCGGGACAATAAAAAAAGACCTCCACAAGGGAGGTCTTTCTTTTATTGGCTCCGACTGTCGGATTCGAACCAACGACCAATCGGTTAACAGCCGATTGCTCTACCGCTGAGCTAAGTCGGAATAAGGTGGAGGCCGGTACCGGAATTGAACCGATATAGAAGGATTTGCAATCCTCTGCATGAGCCATTCTGCCAACCGGCCAGTTCGCTACGCGGAGTACCAAACTCACTCAACAGAAATCATTTATATCTATTTTTTTACAAACGTCAACACTTTTTTTCATAAAATTTTATTTTTTTCGGTTGCTTGTGTAAAAGTGCGTTTTTTATCACTCATTTTTTCTTATGTATTATATAGTTACTCAGACTTATGGAGAAAAATCATGAAAATTGCCATTGCTGCCGATCACGGCGGATTTGAACTCAAAGAAGCCTTAAAACAACATTATGCCGACCTTGATTTAATCGATTTGGGCACCTATTCGGCTGATTCGGTTGACTATCCCGATTATGCGCAAAAAGTCGCGCGGGCGATTTTGTCGGAACAGGCCGACCTGGGGATTCTTATTTGCGGCACCGGAATCGGTATATCGATTGCCGCCAACCGCTACAAAGGCATCCGCGCCGCCCTGCTTTATTCCGCAGAAGCCGCCCGGCTGGCCAAAGCCCACAACAACGCCAACATTTTGGTTTTCGGCGGACGCACCATGGCTGTTGATGACGTGATAAATCGTATTGATACTTTCATGCAAACGTCGTATGAAGGGGGAAGACACCAACGCCGTTTGAATAAACTGGATATTATGGAGTAAAACATGGATTTTGAACAAAACTTACCGGCCGAAGATGCGGATATTGCCGCGATTATCGCCAAAGAACTGCAACGCCAGCAGGAACAGGTTGAGCTGATTGCCTCGGAGAATATTGTTTCACGCGCGGTAATGGAAGCGCAAGGATCGATTCTGACCAACAAATATGCCGAAGGTTATCCGGCGCACCGCTATTATTGCGGTTGCGAATTTATCGATGAAATCGAGGTTTTGGCGCAAGAACGTGCCAAACAGCTTTTCGGCGCCAAGTTTGTAAACGTACAGCCGCATTCCGGCTCCCAGGCCAATATGGCGGTATATGTTGCCTTGATGAAACCGGGCGATACCCTGATGGGCATGAGCCTCGATGCCGGCGGCCACCTGACTCACGGCTCCAAAGTTTCGCTTTCCGGCAAAATGTTCAACGCGGTGCAATACGGCGTATGCCGCGATTCCGGGCTGATAGATTATGACGAGGCGGAGCGGTTGGCGTTGGAATATAAGCCGCGCGTAATAGTGGCCGGCGGTTCGGCCTACCCGCGGCAGATTGATTTTGCCCGTTTTCGTGCGATTGCCGATAAAGTCGGGGCGTATTTGATGGTAGATATGGCACACTTTGCGGGCCTTGTTGCCGGCGGAATGCATCCGAACCCGCTCAAATGGGCCGACGTTGTTACCACCACCACTCACAAAACTTTACGCGGTCCGCGCGGCGGTATGATTTTGACCGACAACGAAGATATCTATAAAAAGGTCAATTCGGCGGTATTTCCGGGCACGCAGGGCGGTCCGCTCGAACACGTGATTGCCGGCAAGGCCGTCTGCTTTAAGGAAGATTTGACTCCGCAGTTTAAGGATTATGCCGCCCAGGTAATTAAAAACGCCAAAGTGCTCGGCGAAACTCTTATCAAGCGCGGTTTGGCGCTGGTTTCCGGCGGCACCGACACTCACTTAGTGCTGGTGGATTTGCGTCCGAAAGGCCTGACCGGTGATGTGGTAACCACCGCTCTGGAACGCGCCAATATAACCTGCAACAAAAATGCCATTCCGTTTGACCCGCAACCGCCTAAAGTAACTTCCGGCGTGCGATTGGGTACTCCGGCCGGCACCACTCGCGGATTTAAAGAAAAAGAATTTGAGTTAATCGGCAACTGCATCGGCGATGTGATTGACGCATTGGCTCACTCGGGTAACGCCGATGAGGTGATTGCTCACACCAAACAAAAAATTGTGGCGCTTTGCCGCGATTTTCCAATTTATCGATAGAAAGGAACAAAAATGATTAAAAACTTTTTGAATGAATTTAAAACATTCGCCATGCGCGGCAATGTTATGGATATGGCCGTCGGTATCATCATCGGTGCCGCTTTCGGCAAAATCGTCAGCTCTTTGGTTGAAGATGTAATTATGCCGCCGATAGGCTGGGTTTTGGGCAATGTTGACTTTTCCGATTTGAAATTGATTTTGGTGCAAAAGTCGGCCGAAGCCGAAGAAGTTGCCATCAAATACGGCGCATTTTTGAACACCGTAATCAGCTTCATTATCGTAGCCTTTGCCGTATTTATCCTGATTAAGGCCATTAATACTCTGCAAGCCAAAATGATTAAGGCAGAAGCCGAAGCGGCTCCGACCACTAAGAAGTGCCCGTATTGCTGCTCCGACATTGCCATTGAAGCTACCAGATGTCCGCATTGTACATCTCAGGTAAAATAATTTATGCCGTAAAAAAGGGGAGCTGCGACGGCTCCTCTTTTTTTAATATGAGAAAATAAATGAAGTCATACGCAAAAATCCTCGCAGGTTTAGCCGCAATATGCGGTCTTTACGTGTTGTTTCTCTGGTCAATGCAGCGCTACCTGTTATTTTGGCCGTCGCACGATTATGTATCGCCGCAAGAAGCCGACTTGCCGGAGTTTGCGGAAAATCACCTAAAGGCAACCGACGGCACAACGATTATGACTTGGTATGCCACGGGCGATAAGAACAAACCGGCGATTTTGTTTTTCCACGGCAACGCGTTTCAAATTTCCGGATTTGCGCAACAATTAATGCCGTTTGTGCGGCAAGGCTACGGTGTTTTGGCGATGGAATACCGCAACTTCGGCAACACCAAAGGCACAACTTTGCAAGAAGATATTTTTGCCGACGCGGCGATGACGTATGATTGGTTAGAGTCGCAAGGATACCCGCAAATCATTGTATACGGCTATTCTTACGGTACGGCGGTTGCCTCCGGCCTGACTGCTTTGCGACCGGTGAAAAAACTTATTTTGACCTCTCCGTTTGCCTCGATGCGCGGTTTGGTGGCGGAAAAATCGGTGCCGCTCGGCAGTTTGCTGATGCGCGATACCTACCCTTCAAAAGATTATCTGCGGCAATATCACGGCGCACTGCTTATCATTCACGGGCAAAACGATTTACTGATTCCGGTACATCACGGGCAAATGATGTATGATGCGGCTGCCGCCGAAGATAAGGAACTGGTGCTGTTGGAACATACGGATCACCATAATATTTTCTTCAAAGAGAAGAATTTGCCGATTATTTTTGCGTGGTTGAAAAAGCACGGAATCAAATAAATTGCGGCCACCGAGCGCTTTTCGCAAAAAAAAGAATATATTTAATAAAAAATGCTTGACCTGACATAAAAGTTAAGTTAAAAGAGTTGAAGCCACGGAGCGTTGGTAGAGTGGTAATACAGCGGATTGCTAATCCGTCAGCCCCTTAAAAGGCTGCATAGGTTCGAGTCCTATACGCTCCGCCACTAAAAAAAGACACCCGCAATGGTGTCTTTTTTTGTGCGTATAGGGCTCGAACCGAGAGGCGCGCTAAGCCAAAACAACCTCTAAATGTTGTTTTGGTCTGCAAGCGCTTGAAAATCTTATTGAGCAAGGGTGGCGTCAGCAACCGCGGCGAAATTTGATTTTCCAGAGCAAGAGCTTTTTTTATAAAAAGGCGTAGTCCTATACGCTCCGCCACTAAAAAAAGACACCTGCAATGGTGTCTTTTTTTGTGCGTATAGGGCTCGAACTTACTCATCGTCATACTGAGGGCAAAGCCCGAAGTATCCATGCGTTCCAATAGAACGAACAACACCATTGGTGTTACCGGATTCTTTAACTTCACTACGTTCAGATGTCAGAATGACGAATACTGCCGCTCCGCAAAAAATATCCCCGGCTTGCGACGGGGATATTTTATAGAACAAGTGTGTAAAGTTAAATTACTTCAATTCAACCTTAGCGCCGGCTTCTTCCAACTTAGCTTTCATAGCGTCGGCATCAGCCTTGGCAACACTCTCTTTAACGGTCTTCGGTGCACCTTCAACCAGGTCTTTAGCTTCTTTCAAGCCCAAGCCGGTAATTGCACGAACTTCCTTAATAACGTTAATCTTGTTAGCGCCTGCTTCAACCAAAACAACATCGAATTCGGTCTTTTCTTCGGCAGCAGCAGCACCCGCACCAGCACCGGCACCGGCAACGGCAACGGCGGCAGCAGCGGAAACGCCCCACTTTTCTTCTAACATTTTTGACAATTCAGCAGCTTCCATAACGGTCAACGCTGACAATTCATCTACGATCTTGGCTAAATCTGCCATCTTTTTTCTCCAAATAAAGTTAATTCTACAAATTTATTACTAAAAACTAGTTTTTTACCCAGTAAAGAACCCACTCATCTTTTTTGTTTTTAGGCTGAAGATTACGCAGTTTGTTTTGAGCGCGGTGTACAAAGAGGTACATAAGCGAAAAACAAACAAGTAAGAACAGCATAAAAGCAAAAAACCTTTTTTGTTTTCAGGCGAGGTATCGCGCCGCTATTTTTGAGTGTGGTGTACAAAAAGGTACACGAACGAAAAAACAGCAAGCGAGAACCGCATAAAAATAAAAAATTAGGCGGCTTCCTTTTCGCTGTAAGCTTTGAATACTCTTGCAACTTTCGAAGCAGGAGCTTGCAACAAGCCGACGAGTTTGGCACGCAATTCGTCCATCGACGGAATCGAGGCCAATTCTTTGATTTCGTTCAAGGTCAATATCTTATCGGATAAAGCACCGCCGACGATAACCAACTTTTCGTTTTCTTTTGCAAACTTAACACAAGCTTTGCAAGCGGCAATCGGGTCATTGGCATAAGCCATGGCAACCGGACCTTTGAAAAGGTCAGCCAAACCTTCAAATTTTGTGTCTTTCAAAGCCAAACGGGCAATACGGTTTTTAGTAACTCTCAATGAAGCACCGGCTTCACGGATTTCTTTACGCAAAGCTTCCGCTTCCGCCACGGTCAAACCGATGTATTCGGCCACCACTACGGATTCGGATTCTTTAAAGATACCGTTTAATTCAGCCAGCAATTCTGCTTTTTCTTCGCGGTTCACTTATTGTCTCCATACGAATTATGTTCCTTTAGCGGAACGTTACCAAAACCCACATCATACCGAACGGCACAATGCGGAACCCATTTCTGTCCTTTAGGAGATAAAGATAAATTTCTTCAAGTTCACTCCGTCTGCGTCGGATATTAAGAAACAGGTTCATTCATAAAATCCCCTGCCTCACCCACGGTCTTGGACAGTAATGAACACAGCAATTTGCATTCATTGCTTGCGTGTATAAAATAATATGGTCGACTTGTCAAGCAAAAAATACACCGCCTTTGCATATTTTTCCGCCCGCACCGCGCATAATAAAAAAGTGCCGCCGCAGATTTCTCTTGCAGGGCACTTTTGGAATTGATAATCACAATCAATGATGATGGTGATGAGGTTTTGAATGATGGCGCGGCGGCGGTGGCGGCGGCGTCGGACGATGATACGGTCTGCTGTAATACGGACGGCCATAGTACGGACGGTAGTAATACGGGCGGTAATAACCGTCAGAATACACTACAACCGCCGGACTCGGATACGTATCAACCACGACGGCTCGCGGCGCAACGCAACTGCTAAACAGTACCATCACACACACAAACACGAAGAAAAATACTATCTTTTTCATACTCGTAATGTTTTTGATGTGAATAATAATGTGCTAATAACTCTCTGATACCTCTAATTTTAGCACTCTCATAAAATTTGTCAAGTTTTTTTGTTTAATTAATCCGTCGCATAAAAAAACACCCGCATTTTGTTGCGAGTGCTTTTTATCATGCCGGCGGCAGTCGTTAATTTATCCTAAAATGAACACGCCCCTCACGCGGAGTATTCGGCACCGCCGGAGTATTTTCTTCATTCGGCATTTCGCCAGACAGATAATCAATATACGACTTGCCGTCCGCCACCAAATCCACAATATACGGCGTATGACCGTCGGTATAAGCAAAAATCAGCTTCACGATACCGGCATTGACGGCCTGCGTCAATTTGGCCGATTGCTCACGGCGAATATAAAATTTATAGCGCTCGCGAAAAGCTTTTATCGGACATTCGGCATTATTAAACTGCGTGCAATCGGTTGCCTGCCAATTCGGCCGCAATTCCATATAATAGCCGGAGAAAAAGTCCTTCGGATCATAACCGGAAACCACAACTTCCACCCAATTATACCGAGTAGCACGGATATAATACCCCATTACGATACCGAGTACCAAAACCGGCAGAAAAAAGAGCATAAATATATATTTATTCTGCATTTCTGTTCTCCCATAACAAACGACCGTACTTCATCAGCAGCAAAATCACCGCAATAATAAACAATCCGGAACCGATTAAATAAAATCCGGCGTGTTGCAAATCGCTGACATCGGCATAATAGGCCAATATGCGGATAACCGCCGCCAACACCGCAATATTAAACCATTTGCGGCTGTTTTCTTTATAAGCCAACCAAGCCACCACGGTGCACAAAATCAACGACGGAATCAAATCAAAAATATTTTCGTTGAAGGTTACGCCGAACCATACCAGCAAGGCGATATAGCAAGCCAGACGGTCGCGGAAATCAACCCGATGGCAAGAGGTATAGCCGGTGGTAATCAACAAAAATACCAGCGGACAATAAATCTCGCAAGGATAGTGATTGAACATTCCGTCGGCCAGCAACGACGGTGTATTTATATCGCCGGCTATCATCGCAAACACCCACAGGCACTCGGCCAATGTTCCTACCAAAAACAGCGGCATAAATCCGGTACGTTTTTGCGCCCGATTCAGTATAAACAGCACTACGCCGAGAATAACGCACGGCAAAATATACGCACCGAACAAGCCGAGTTTAATCATCGGCGACAACCCCGGCACCAAAACCATAGCATACGACGCCTTGATTATGCGGGCATAGAGGAAATACATCATCAACCCGCTGTAGAAGAACAACGGCCGACGAATGGTCTTATTTTCGGAAGGGCCTTTGAGCATAAACAGCTCATAAATAGTGAACAGCGCCAACATACACAGGTTGCGCCCGAAATCAAGCCAGATTCCTGACGGTGATACCGCAACGGTCGGATGCCGCCACCACGGGCCGAAGAAGCCGTCAAAAATATAATGCCACCAGAATTTCAAATCAAAACAACCGATGCCGCCGAAAAACAGCGGAATCCACAGCCAGAGCAAACGCGGCGCCGCAAACAGCAACGGCCAGCTGATTAAACTCCACAACAGCAAACCGTTTTCCACATCGGTCGGCAAATGAAAAATCTGCCCGATAAGCCCGATAACCGCCATAATCAAAAAGGCATAAACACAGGACACCACCTGCTTCAACACATTTTTCCCGGCCTTAATCGTCCAAATCAGCAGACTGGCGTTGGCCGCCATTGCCGCTAAGGCTCCGAGCATTTTCACGTTGTTCGGAATCTGCTGCCAGTTGGCGGCTATCATGGCAATAATCCCCAGCCCCACCAAAAACGAAGCAAAATACAGCAAAATCATAAACCAATAGTTTTCATTGCGCGGAGCTTGCATCACAACTTTCGGAGTTGCAATAACCGGCTTTTCTTTGGTTATCGGCTTTGCTGCCGGCTTTTGCGAAATTATCTCCGCCTTTTTGGCCGGCGCTTTCTTTACCGCCGCCGGCTCTTTGGCGACAGGAGTCTTTTTCTCCGCTACCGGCTTTTTGGCGACAGGAGCCTTCTTTGCCGCCGCCGGCTTTTTGGCCGGTGCGACCTTAGCCGCGGTTGTTTTTTTCTTTGTAACCATCAGTTATTCTCCTTTATTTTCGGCCTTCAGCATCACTTCCGGTGCCTCAATACCCAACAGATAAAGCATAAGTTTCAAAATATCGCGCGTCAATTTGGCCAGTTTCAAACGCGAAGCCGCCAACTGCGGAGTGCTTGCGCTCATCATCGGGCAAGCGTTATAAAACGTGCTGAACACCTGTGCCAAACCGTGAGTATATTCGGCAATTATGCTCGGCTCTTTATCTGTGTGTGCGCGCATAACCACATTGTGTACCTGGGCCAGTTTAAGCGCAAGCGTACGTTCCTCCGGCGCTTCCAAAACAATCGGGCCGCATTCTAATCCGGCGGCTTCCGCCTTGCGCAAAACCGAATTAATCCGGGCCACCGCATACTGAATATACGGGCCGGTCTTGCCCTCAAACTTGGCAAAATCGTCCAGCTCAAACACATAGCCTGAAGCAATGGTATTTTTCAAATCCTGGAACTTTATGGCAGCGATGGCGATTTGTTGCGTCAGCTTTTCGATTTCCGCCGCGCCGTAACCCGCGACCTCGTCCGGCTGCGGCAACGATTGCCGCACTTTTTCCTTAGACATTTCAATCAGCGTTTCCAAATCCATCACGCCGCCGTCACGGGTTTTAAACGGCTTGCCGTCGGCACCGTTGACCGTACCGAACATAATGTGTTGCAGTTTAACATTCGGCGCAATTCCGAGTTTATCGGTTGCCTCAAAAATCTGCTCAAAATGCAACGACTGCCGATTATCGGTAAAATACACTATTTCCGCGGCGTGCAAATCATCAACCCGCATTTTGATGGTGGCAATATCGGTCAGCTGATACCCGAATCCGCCGTCGCTTTTAACCATAATCACCGGAGGTTTCGGCTTGTTGCTTTCTTCCAATCTGATGATTTCCGCTCCGTTATCAATCTCGGAAATACCTTTGGCGCGGGCAATTTCCACGATTTCGCGACAGGTTTCGTGCGCATCGCTTTCGCCCCACCACAAATCAAAGTTAACATCAAGTTGCTCATAATTGGCTTTTACAGCTTTTAACGATTCATCTCGCAAATACTTCCACGCCCGGCGATAATCGGCATCGCCGCCCTGCAATTTTGCCGTAATAATCCGGGCTTTTTCACGCGCTGCCTCATCTTCTTTGCAACGAATATTGGCATTCTTATAAAACTCGGTAATTTGCGCTATATCGTAGCTCGAAACCTTATCCAGGTTCCCGTCTTGCAGGATAATCTCAGATAAAATCATCCCCATCGGCGTACCCCAATCGCCCAAATGTACGTCGCTCGTCACCTCGTTACCTACAAAGCGTTCGATACGCGAAACCGATTCACCGATAACACCCGAGCGCAAATGTCCGACGTGCATGGTTTTTGCCACATTCGGTCCGCCGTAATCCAGCACCACCTTGTGCGGATTTTCAACCGTACCGCAGCCCAAACGCTCGTCTTCTGCCATTTTATCGGCATTTTGCGCTATAACTTCATTTTTGAGTTTAAGATTGATAAATCCCGGCCCGTCCACCGAAATCGATTCGCAAAAGTCGCATTTTTGCAACTCGTCGGCAATCATGGTGCCGATTTCACGCGGATTTTTATGGGCGATTTTTGCCAGCGCCAACGCGCCGTTGCACTGGAAATCGCTTAAATCAGGACGGTCCGAAACCTTTACGAACGCAAATTTTTCATCCAAATCAAGCCGTTTAAATATATCGGCCAAAATATTATTGATTTTATTCTCCAATAACAGGTTCATTTTTATCTTCCTCTAAGTTTTCCATACCTTTTTTTACACATTTATAATACGCCCGTGCCGGCAGCAATAATTTGCCGTCCAAATAACTCTTATCCACGAATTCGGCATAATCTCCGGTTTCCTCGTTTATACAGACGTTATCTGCTATTTGTTGCAGTTCCTCATCTCCCGTAACCAGTGGATTATAGCAAATAACCGGTGCCCAAGGCGTGGATTCGCCGACATACAGCATATTCGGGTCGGAAACACCCGGATTACGGCGCCTGTCCACAAAAGGTTCAAGCACCCCGCAACCGCATATACAAAACAACAACAAACACTCAATATAAAATTTTAGACTAGACAATTTGAAAAACTCCATTAAATTATATTGTTAGTTTTGGTATAATAAACGAAGATTCTTAAAATGAAAAGCGAAAATAAATATATCGGTGACGATAAGTTCAAAAAATTCCTCGAACACTACAAGTGCGAGGCACCGCTTGAGGTAATAAAAATGCGCTTTGCCGGTGCAATTTGCAGTCCTAACACCGACTTGCGTCCGACCGACGTTATATCGTCGTTGTGGCCGGAAAATGCCGTGCCGCGACTCGAAACCAAAAACGAGGCGGAATTATTTTTCAAGTTTTTTATGGGGTTGTGGGACGAAATGTTTTTGGCCGTAAAAAACAACAACATAAAGCTTTCGCGCATCAGCATCAACGACGATTTGGCGGCCGTTTGCCGCGAGCGTTTCGAGGCGGTTGAATCCGGCTATGTCGAGGGCTTTTTCGGCGGCAAGGATAATTTGAAAATACCGGCCTATATCGCCGAAATCGTCGATTCGCTGAGTCAGCTGGCGCTTTTGTATAAATCGCTGGCCGCCAAAATCGAAAAAAAGGACAACCTGCAAAATATATTTGACGCGATTATCGATTGTGATAAAATGGCGATGAAATCCATCGGCTTTGTTATTGAAAATTATACATTGCCGCATATTGCCGAATTGCAGCGCAAACCCAATTAAAGGAGAATAAAATGGATATCATTGAAGGGCTTAAAACCAGACGTTCCGTACGACGCTTTGATACAACAAAAAAAATCCCGCGCGCCGATATTGAAAAAATAATCGCGGCGGCTTCTTATGCTCCGTCGGCGCATAATACACAGCCGTGGCATTTTGTGGTGATTGAAGACAGAGAGCAGCTGGTTGCTTTACACACGTTGCAACCGTGGACCGCGTTTGCCAAAGATGCCTCTTGCGTAATTTTGGTGTGTGCCGATACCGAGGTTTCGTTCCATCGTGAAAAAGAGAGCGACCAATGGAGTTATGCCGATATCGACGGCACTCTGGCGGCTTACGGCATTTTGCTGGCCGCGCACGACTTGGGGTACGGCGCTTGTTTTTGCGGTGCGGCTCCGATGCCTCTCGTGATTGAAAAATTGCAGGAGCGTTTCGGGTTGCCTGCCAATATTCGCCCGACGGCCATTATTCCTTTAGGTGTTCCGGCAACCCCGAATGCCAAAGTCAATGACCGTTACCATGCCGAAAGAGTTCATTGGGAAAAATGGTCTGATTAATTTATAAGGATGTAGAAATGAAAAAGTTATTAGCAGTTATTTGCGGTATATTGTTTTGCAGTTCGACGGCCGACGCCGGACAGGAAGATTTAACCAAAATCGAGAACTATCTCAATAATTTGCACTCGCTCAAGGCGAATTTTATCCAAATGGCCAGCAACGGCGGCACCGCCGAGGGCAAGGTTTATATCTCTAAGCCGAGCAAACTGCGCATGGAATATACCGCGCCGGAACCGCTGCTGATTGTCGGCAACGGCGATTACATCATCTATTATGATAAAGAACTCGACCAGATTACCAATATTGACTATAAAGACATTCCGGCCACGGTTATCCTGACCCGCCAGATAAAGTTTGACGGCAGTAACCTGAAAGTTACGGATTTATATAAAGACAGCGGCCAAACCTCAATTACGGTAGAAACACCGAAGACTCCTGGAGTTAAGCCGATTACGCTGGTGTTTGACAACGAGCCGTTCCGCTTGAAACAATGGAAAGTGATTGACCCGCAAAATATCGAAATCACCGTGTCTTTGTTTGATGTTGAGCAAGACGAGGCTATGTCCGATAATTTGTTCAAATTTGATAAAAATGTGGGCAAATCCAAGTCCAAAACTCAGCGCAAATAAAGCATTTGTTACTCATACATCCGGCCGCGACGAAACTCGCGGCCTTTTTTATAATCGATTTTTGCCAAAAAAACTCTTGATTAAGTGCGTATTTCGTGTTAAATTACCGTAAAAATCAATTATTTTAGCTTATGAAACAGAAAATTAAGAAAATTATTAAAAAATTGGTATTACGCGCCCTCGCTCTGGCGTTGCTGTTAATACCGGTATGTGCTATGTCGTTGCTTACATCGTTCATAGTACCGATGGTTTTTATATTTATATCGTTCCCAATACCGCTGGCGCATGTGCAACAAATCGTCTTTGTCGCGGTTGCTGTGATACTGTTTACGGTTTATGCTCCGAGTGTCTGCCATTGGGCCGATCAATATGTATAAAATAAAACACCCGAACATAACATGTCGGGTGTTTTATTTTTTTAAGGCTTGACGTTACAGAAGCAAACAACCGGTGCTCCACTTCAGCCGGCTGACGCAGATACGGGCAAAGCTGTCGAGCATCTGCTGCTGTACCGGTGTCGGGTCCTGCAAAGCGTTGTGGATGGCGGCGGGAACCTTGGTCGGACGGCCGTACAAATCAACCAGTCCCAAATCCTTGTGGGTCACCTGACCTGCACAGTTCTCAACGGTTGCCACTACCTTGTTCTCCTCGTTGGCCTCAAACGTTACGTCGTAAGCCTCATGCCGTGTACTAACGGACTTGATAAACAACTTCTTTTTGTTCATACGCTATATAATATATAAAAAGTAAAGATAACGTATTGTTTATAACATGTTCAATTTATTTTGTCAAACATAAAATTAATTTTGTTTATTTTTCTGCGACAGCCCGCATCATTTTAATTTCGGCGGCATATCCGGCCAAATCGTTCGGTGTTTCCAAAATCATCGGCAAATCTTTAACCGCCGGATGACGCACAAAACGTTCCAGCGCCGCCTGACCGATTTCGCCCTCGCCGATTTTGGCGTGGCGGTCTTTGTTGGAGGCAAACGGCATCATACTGTCGTTCAAATGCACCGCCAGCAAACGCTCCAAGCCGATGATTTTATCAAACTCGGCAAACACCCCGTCGAGATTATTCACAATATCGTAACCGGCGGCAAAAACATGACAGGTATCCAAGCAAACGCCCATCTTATCCTTCAACTTTACACCGGATATAATTTCCGCCAGTTCCTCAAAACTGCGCCCCACTTCCGAACCTTTGCCCGACATGGTTTCGAGCAACACGGTGGTAGTCTGCCCCGGCTTTAATATCCGGTTGAGCGCATCGATAATCATGGCGATTCCCTTATCGGCGCCCTGCCCCACGTGCGAACCGGGATGGAAATTGTAATAATTATGCGGCACATATTCCATCCGCTGCAAATCATCGGCCAGCACCATCAGCGCAAATTCGCGAGTTTCGGGGTTATCCGAACACGGGTTGAGCGTATACGGTGCGTGTGCCACTATTTTAGCGAAGCCGTTTTCGCCGGCATAGGTATTATATTTTTCGGCATCCGCCACATCGATATCCTTCGCCTTGCCGCCCTGCGGATTACGCGTAAAAAACTGAAACGTGTCGGCACTGATGGAAGCGGCTTCCTTGCCGATATGCATAAAACCCTTTGAAATTGAGAGATGACAGCCGATATGTAACATTATTTTTCCTTTCCGTTGTTTAAATGTATTGTAGGGAAAAATTTTAAATAGGCAAGTACGAAAAATATCTTGCATTTTTTGTACATTTTTGTTAAATTAATACTCGCAATCAAAAATTATTTAGTTATGAATGACGAAATCCGTAGTGTGATATGGCAGCTCAGCCGCTATATCCAGTCTTGCCAGCTTTCCAAGTTAGATAACGAGAAAGTATCGGCTTTGTTCAAACAGGTGTTTGCGCTGAGGTTGGTAACATTGAGTTCTGACCTCCACGAGATTGAGCACCAGATTATCGAGCAATGTTACACGGCCATCGCCGCCGAAGCCCGTCACCGCGGCCTCAATGTCCCCGGTTTGCCGGTTGAGGTGGTAATTGATGCGGATGGAACCTTCCGCAAGGGGGAAAAAGAACTACGCCGCGCCCTCAGCACGCTCAGTTTTGAAGACATGATTCGTTTCATCGATTCGCTTCTGGAGCAACCCATCAACGAAGCGCAGCGCATGACAATCATCAACCTGGCGCGCGAAAAGGTGTATGCCGACAGCGCCGATTAAAAGTAAACCCGCCGGATTCGATTCCGACGGGTTTGCTTTTTGTAAATTGTACTGTTCAGGCTTCGGCCTCCTTCTCCAGAGAAACCACAAAGTCCTCCAGAGTGCTGCGGGTCTTGCCGACTACAGAAACCACCTTGACTTCGAGGCTGCCCGGCTCGCCGGTAACACGCACTTTGACCTCGGTGCCGATGATCAGCAAGGCATACATATCCTCGGCCGTCATATCGCAGAAATCACGAACGTGGATCGAGAGCAACGTCGGTGACGTGTACTGCTTCTTGGCATCTCCTTGGTTGTGGAGGGTTGCCTCGGTTACAAACATCTTGAAGGTTGAAAGTTTCTCACCAATCGACTTCAAGCCACAGCTAACAACACCCTTAAGGGTGACATCAATCTTTTTCATACGCTAATTGATTTTTTTTGTAAATAATACCTAAATTGTAAAACACTGAAATTCTGTATAACATATTTCTTTTATTTTGTCAAACTCAAAAATATGTATTGACGCATTTTTTCTTTTTTGCTATAAGACCGCATTATAATTTTTATAAGGAGCGAACGATGAAAATTATATCTCCGGAACAAGTAGAGGCGGCGTGCCGGCTGATTGCCCAGCGCATCAAAGCACAATCGCCGGAAAAATATACACTGGCCGCAGTTTCGCGCGGCGGTCTGATGCCGACGGCCCTGATTGCGCATTATCTTAACCGCAAAGATATTCTGTTTATCCGCCTTTCCTCGTATGATGCCGCCAAAGAACGCTCCGCAATGGTTGATACCACCACCGATAAAATCCCCGATAATCCGGACACTTATATTATTGACGATATTTGCGACAGCGGCGAAACGCTGAAATATCTGCGCAAAAAATATCCGCATGCGCAAATTTATACGCTGATTAATAAAAATCCCGAAATTAAGCCCGATTTTGCCGCTCTGACCGAAGCGCCGGGAGTGTGGGTAAACTTTCCGTGGGAACCGGAAGACCGCGCCTAAAACTAATCAAACTTCAACGAATATTTTATATCGCCGAGCTCATCATAAAGTTCGGTAAAATCGCTGCAATTAAGCACTTTTTGCAATATTCTGTCGGCCGCTTTCGGCTCATATTTATCAAGATAATGCCGATAATTTTGCTCCACCATCGCCGTGCGTTTTGCTTCATCGGCCAACAGTTCCTCGATTCCGGCATACATCTGCTCTACCGTTTCATACATATACGGAAAATCCGGCGCCTGATATTCATGAAACGACAGCGCGGCATTTTCGGTATTGATTTTTACCACATACGGCACTTTAAGCCGCATTAAATCAATAAACGCCAGAGCCGAAGACATCGGAAAACTGTCGATAAACAAATCGGCGCTTTTGAAGGCCAGCTCATAATTCTTTTGATACGGCAACAGAATCAGGCGTTCTTTAACCGGCGAGTCGGCAAACATTTCTTGCACGATTCGCGCTTCAAAATCCCGCATTTCGCTGATTACTACGTGATAGACGTTGTCATGCTCGGTCAAAAGTTTTTTAACCATCTCAAAATAGCGTGAACCGTCGGTATCAAAAAACTTATAACTGGCCGCGCCGGACAAAGTGCATAACTTGCCTTGCGGAATCCCCATCTTCTGCCGCATTTCGGCAATTTGCCCGGCGCTGAACTGCGGATTTTCCTCCTCCGGCTTGGAGATAAGCCCGACAATATGCGTCTGCGGAATCTTTCGCAAATTTTGCGTAACATAAGCCGAACTCGGAGTTTCTTCGAGCACCAAATCGGCAAAAGACATAGCAAGAGCCGGCCGGTGCGTAGCGTGGTTAACAAAGAAAATCTTAATGTTCGTATGCCGCTTTATCAACGCCAACACCGCCGTTGCCACCACATCGTCGGTATGAATAAACACGAATATCGCCCGCGGTGCAAACGCTACAATACCATCATAAATCTCACGAACATTTTTTTCCTCCGAGCAGGAAAACTGCCGAAAGTTTTTAATCTTTGATATTTTCCGCAAATAATCCAAAGTCTGCGGGGCTGCCTTGCGCGAAGTAACCGTCGTAGTCAGAAACAGCGTTTCTTCATAGCGCGGGGCCAAAGTTTTCTGCATATCGCGCATCCACTTGGTATGCCCGCCCATATCATAAATTTTGGTCGCCAAAAACGCCACGCGTTGCGGGTTTGATATACAGCCCTCGATATTTTCGTAGGTCGCGACGATTTCATCAATACGCTTATCCAGGTGCCGCACGTCAAAATCGGCATTTTTTGCAAAATCGGCGCGCACGGCATCCAAATCACTTTTAATTTTAAACAACGGCAAACCGAAAGCATAAAATTTGCTCCGTCCGTTTTTATACTTGATTTTAAGGGCACTCCACCCGCAAATTTTGACGCTGCCGTCCGTTATTTCAAATATTTTCATAGTTTCTCCAAAAATTCTCGGCAAAGCGCTATAACTTTGTCTTGCTCCGCAACGCTCAAATCATAATACAGCGGCAAACGCACCAATGTTTCGGAAACCTTATCGGTAACCGGCATCGGATAAGGCGTGCGACAGAACTTTTGCCCCGCCGGTGCCGAATGCAACGGAATATAGTGGAACGGCGCCGCCACTTCATTTTCTTTCAAATAAGCGATAAAATCGGTACGCGTTTGCAAATCGTTATGCAGCAGATAAAACATATGCGCATTGTTGGAACACTCCGCCGGAATAATCGGCCGACGCACCTTGCCCTCAGCCTCGGCTTCGGCAAAAGCCTCATAATAACGCTGCCAAATCTGCCGACGCTTGGCCTGAACTTCATCGGCCTTTTCCAAAACCGAATACAGATAGGCCGCCACTATATCGCTCGGCAAATACGACGAACCTTTATCCACCCAGGTGTATTTATCCACCTGCCCGCGGAAAAATTTGCTGCGATTTGTGCCTTTTTCGCGCACAATCTCGGCTCGCTCCGCCAATTCGGCATCATCGGTCACAAACAAACCGCCCTCACCCGACATAATGTTTTTGGTTTCGTGGAATGAAAAACATCCCATATCCCCGCAAGTCCCGAGCGGTTTTCCTTTGTAATAAGCATCAAAAGCCTGCGCCGCATCTTCAATAACCAGCAAATTATGTTTGGCGGCAATCGCGTTTATGGTATCCATTTCGCAAGCGACACCGGCATAATGCACCGGCACAATCGCCCTGGTTTTAGGGGTTATCGCCGCCTCAATTTTCTGCTCGTCAATATTGAGCGTATCCGGTCTGATGTCGACAAACACCGGCACCGCTCCCTGCAACACAAACGCATTGGCCGTGGAGCAGAAAGTATACGACGGCATAATCACTTCGTCGCCCGGTTGCAAATCGGCCAAAATCGCCGCCGCTTCCAGCGCCGCCGTGCCGGAATGCATCAGCAAAGCTTCTCTGCAACCTAATTTTTGACGCATATACTCGTTGCACAATTTGGTGTATTTACCGTCGCCGGAAACGTGTTTTTGCGCAAAAGCGTCGGCCACATACTCCGTTGAATGCTCGGTAAATAATGGATTATTGAATTTTATCACTATCTTAGTCCCCCAAATAAATTATCTGTTTTGCAAATACCAATCTATCGTTTTGACAATACCGGTTTCAAAGTTCTCGTCGGCATGCCAACCGAGTTCGTCGGTCAGCTTGGAAGCGTCGATGGCATAACGAAAATCGTGTCCGGCGCGGTCTGCCACAAACGTAATCAGTTCGGCATATTTTTTGCCGCCGGCGCGCGGTTTGCGCTCATCCAAAAGCGCACAAATCTGTTTAACAATGTTGATGTTGCTGCGTTCGTTGTGGCCGCCGACATTATAGGTTTCACCGGCTTTTCCGGTATGAAAAATCAAATCAATCGCCTTACAATGGTCCAACACATACAGCCAATCACGCACATTTTCGCCCTTGCCGTAAATCGGCAGCGGTTCTTCCGCCAAGGCATTGGCAATAATATGCGGGATCAGCTTTTCGTGATGCTGTTTCGGCCCATAGTTATTGGAGCAGTTCGAAGTCGTCACGTTCATCCCGAAAGTGTGGTGGTAGGCCCGCACCAAAAAATCCGAGCTTGCCTTGCTGGCCGAATAAGGCGAGTTTGGCGCATACGGCGTGGTTTCGCGGAAAAATCCTTCTGCCCCGAGCGCGCCGTAAACTTCGTCGGTAGAAATATGATGAAAACGGCAATCTTCATACCCCGGTTTAACCTTATGCGGCGCCTCCATCCAATGTTTGCGTGCCGCCTCAAGCAAATTGAACGTGCCGATAATATTGGTGTTGATAAATGCGCGCGGTCCCTTAATCGAATTATCGACATGGCTTTCCGCCGCAAAATGAATCACCCCGCGGATATCGTACTCGGCAAACAATTCCTCCATTTTTTCGGCATCACAAATATCCGCCTCAATAAAAGTATAATTCGGCATATTTTGACATTCGCGCAAATTATCCAAATTGCCGGCATAAGTCAGCTTATCCACATTAATTATTTGATATTGCGGATATTTTTCGCAAAAATACGGCACAAAGTTAGAACCGATAAATCCGGCACCGCCGGTAATCATAATTGCTTTAGACATTGTTTTAGTCCTTCTTCCCAATGTTCGATTTCAATCCCGAACGTTTGTTTTATTTTGCTCTTATCAAGCACACTGTAAAACGGCCGAACGGCTCTGGTAGGATATGCCGATGACGGTATCGGCTTAACCTGACATTTCAGCCCCGACAATTCCATAATTTTGCGGGCAAAGTCATACCACGAGCATACTCCTTCGTCAGTAAAGTGATATACGCCTTTATTAGCGGCATTCATCTGCGGCAAAATCCGCACAATCGCCGCAGCCAAATCGGCGGCATAGGTCGGCGTACCGATTTGGTCCGCCACCACGTTCAGGCTCTCGCGTTCCGCTCCCAAACGGCGCATGGTTTTCACAAAGTTGTTGCCGTACGGCGAATAAAGCCACGCCGTGCGAATAATTACCGCTTCTTTGGCATACTTCAGTACCTCGTTTTCTCCGGCCAATTTAGTGCGCCCGTAAACCGACAGCGGATTTGCCGCATCTTCCGGCCGATACGGCTTATGTCCCGAACCGTCAAACACATAATCGGTCGAAATATGCACCACTTTAGCCCCTGATTTTGCCAAATTCCGCGGTCCGTCAATATTGATTTTTGCCGCCAAAGTTTCGTCATCTTCGGCCTTGTCCACCGCCGTATATGCCGCACAGTTGATAACGGTATCGACCTTATGCGCCGCAACATAAGCCTTAACCGCCGCCTCGTCGGTAATATCCAAATCGGCAACATCGGTCAAAAGCGCTTCCGGCAGCAGCTTGGAAAGTTCGGTACCGAGTTGGCCGTTACTACCCGTTATCAGGAACATCCTTCAATCCTTTCGCAATTCTGTCTTTTTCCGAAGTCAGCACTTTATCAGCCGGCACCCGCCAATCAACCCCGATTTGCGGGTCGTCGTAACGAATACCGAACTCCGCTTCTTTGCAATACGGATTATCTACTTTATAAGCAAACACCGCCGTTTCGCTCAAAACCGAAAATCCGTGCAAAAAATGGCGCGGAATAAATAACTGGCGCTGATTTTCCGCCGACAATTCCACCGCCACGTATTTACCGAAAGTCGGCGAACCCTTACGAATATCTACCGCCACATCCAAAACTTTGCCCTGCAAAACCCGCACCAGTTTGGCCTGACTGTGTTCTCCGAGCTGACAATGCAATCCGCGGATTACCCCGTAGCTTGATTTGGATTGATTATCCTGAATAAAGCGATTGGTTATGCCGTTTTTGATAAATTCCGCTTCGTTATAGCTCTCAAAAAAATAGCCGCGCGCATCCTCAAAAATCCGCGGTTCTACGATATAAACTCCCTCTATTTCCGTTTTGATGAAATTAAAACTCATGTTTTTCCTCATACACTTTTTGCAAATAATTCTTATAATTGCCGTCTTTCAACGAAGCGATATGCGCCAACATCTGCTCATCGTTCATAAAGCCGCGGCGATAGGCAATTTCTTCAATACAGGCAATTTTCAACCCCTGCCGCTTTTCGATAATCTGCACAAACTGACCGGCATCCATCAGGCTGTCCGGCGTACCGGCATCGAGCCAGGCATTACCGCGCGGCATTACCACCACATTAAGGCGCTTTTCTTGCAAATACATATTGTTCAAGTCGGTGATTTCCAGTTCTCCCCGCGCCGAAGGCTGCAATCTGCACGCTTTTTCCACCACATCGGCCGGATAAAAATACAAGCCGACCGAAGCATAATTTGATTTCGGATTTTTCGGTTTTTCTTCGATTGAAAGCACGTGATTATCTTTATCAAACTCCACCACGCCGAAACGCTCCGGGTCCGATACGTGATGTGCAAAAATCGTGGCGCGTTTGCCCTGGTTGTTGGCCACTTCCTCTCTGAACATGTGGAATTGTTGACCCATATAGAAAATATTATCTCCCAAAATCAGGCAAACATCTTCATTACCGATAAAGTCGGCACCGATGGTAAATGCCTGGGCAATCCCTTTAGGCTCGTTCTGCACGGCATAGCTTATATTGAGCCCCAGCATTTTACCGTCTCCGAACAATTTTTCGATATTCGGCGTATCCTGCGGGGTAGATATAATCAAAATATCCTTTATTCCGAACAACATCAGTGTTGACAGCGGATAATAAATCATCGGCTTATCATACACCGGTAACAGTTGTTTAGAGGTGGTTTTGGTCAGCGGATACAGGCGCGAACCGCTGCCGCCGGCAAGTAATATTCCCTTCATAATCTGGTCCTTCCATATTTTTACGGCTTGTATTTTACGCGGAATATTGCGCCAATACCACGTTAAACAACGATTTATAAACAATATTTTAAAACCGAAAACGCCGCCCGAAAAACCGGCGGCATTACACTTAAATAAGCTCTGCAAAAACTAGCGGCAGTTAAAATTCTCTTTGATATATTTTATATCGACATTGTTCTTCGGTTTCCAGATTTTCAGGGCGCTGCAGGCATAATGCGCAAAGCAGGAAACACGCTCCGCCGGCGACAGGCTTTTTTCGCCCATATAGCGTTTGAATGCCGCCCAGGCCATTTTATCTTTGCGCCGACTCAACTGATTAGGCCGCACACGATACAGCATCAACACCTCATTCAAGCCGTAAAAATGCTCGCCGGAGCGCAAATAATCCATCCATAAACGCGCGTCTTCGCATATTTTTCTGTCTGCCGGAAAATGCACATCTTTAATCCGCTTGCGGTCAATCATCACCGATGACATACGGATTTGCGAGGTTTTCATATAAGCTTTCATATCAATTTCTTCATCAACACCGCTTTGCCCCTGTTTTGCCATATTACCCTCGCTATCGATAAACCCGAAAGCCGTATGCGAAAGAGCGGCGTCGTGTTTTTGCATAAAAAATATTTGCTTGGAAAGTTTGGCTTTGCCCCACAAATCATCGGCATCAATAAAGGCTAAAAAACGCCCTTCGGCCTGCGAAATTCCGATGTTGCGTGCCGCGGCCACTCCCTGATTTTCCGGCAAAGTAATGACTTTGATACGCGGGTCGGCGTCGGCAAACGCTTTTATTTCCGCCGCGGTATTGTCGGTGGAAGCATCGTTGATGATTATCATCTCCCAATTTCGGTAGTCCTGATTTTGCACCGACCGAATTGTGTGCCTGATATATTCTCCGCAATTATATGCCGGCAAAATCACCGAAACATTAGCCATTTTTTCCTCGATTTTTTGTTGTTATGCAAGGATTTTAACACGTTCGTTATTTTTTGTCAAATATTATTTCAGGTCAAGCGCAAAGTCGGCTGTAGTAGTATTGCGGATATCCTCAAGCGAAGAATACGGGCTGATTTCGCGCAAAACCAAACCGTTCGGCGTAACATCAAACACCGCTTTTTCGGTAATGATACGGTTTACTTTGTGCACCGCCGTCAGCGGCAGAGTGCATTTTTGCATAATTTTCGGCGCCCCTTTGGCCGTGTGTTCCATTGCAATAATCAGCCGCTTGGTGCCCACCACCAAATCCATGGCACCGCCCATCCCCGGAGTATATTTGCCCGGAATACACCAGTTAGCCAGGTTTCCCGCGGCATCAACCTGCAACGCCCCTAAAACCGTAATATCGATATGACCGCCGCGCATCATGGAAAAAGCGGCCAGACTGTCGAGAAAACAACCGCCGGGATTAAGTGTTACACCAACCCCGCCGGCATTGATAATATGGCAATCGCGCGTTGTATCGTCCTGATATCCGCCAACTCCCAAAACGCCGTTTTCCGATTGAATTATGATATTAACCCCCTGCGGCAGATATTTTACTGCCTTGGTCGGCAAACCGATACCGAGCGTAACCACATCGCCGTTTTTAAATTCCTGTGCCACGCGACGGGCAATAATTTCCTGCATTTGTTCCTTAGAGAGCTCCATTATGGCCTCCGTCAATCAGATAGTCGACATAAATCCCCGGCACCGCGATATTATCCGGATTCAACGGTTCGTCGGAGATATGCTCAACCTCGGCAATGACCACCTCGGCAGCCGGCGGCATCAATGCGTTAAAGTTGCGGGTAGAACCGTGAAAAGCCAAATTTCCGAACTTATCGGCATAAGTGGCATAAACCAGAGCAATTTCGGCCTTAAGCGGAGTTTCCAATAAATATTCTTTACCGTCCACCGCGATGATTTGTTTGCCTTCAGCAACCTCGGTACCGACACCGACCGGCGTCAAAATTCCGCCCAAACCGGCGCCGCCGGCACGCACCCGCTCGGCCAACGAACCTTGCGGTTGCAGGTCAATTTCTATTTTTCCTTCATTATAAAGACGTACGGTTTCGGGATTAGTGCCGATATGTGACACTATGGCTTTTTTGATTTTGCCGGCGCAAACCAATTTGCCGCGATTGGTGTCGGCTTCTCCGGTGTCGTTGGCAATCAGCGTAAAACCCGAAAGGTCGGTTTTGAGCAATTCATCAATCACCAGCTCCGGCGAACCGCAGTTTAAAAAACCGCCGACCATGACGGTTTGATTATTTTTAAATAGCGCGACTGCTTCAGCCGGAGTGATTAATTTTACCATAAATTTTCCCCAATTCGCCGCTCAGTTTATCCGAAACACGTCGAATGTCAAGCAAGTCAAAAAGATTAATCAACAAGCGGGTTGGCGCCACACACTCAAAAAACTCGGATAACGCGGTAAATACGACGGAAGTCTGTTTGCGCGGTGTACGAAAAAGGTACATAACAAAACAGGCACATTCCTACTGAAAATCCGGATAATGCGGTAAATACGAAGGGGTTTTTTCTTGCTACGCCTACGGCTTGCTTCGGTCACTCGTCCACTAAATTCGCCGTCGCTTCCGTTCCGGCTCATTAAGTGGTCTTCGCCCGTCGTCCAAAAACAACATTTTGAGGTTGTTTTTGTTCCTCCGGCGACGTGTACAAAAGAAGTACACGAGGAGAAAAACCCCAAGTAGTTACCCATTATACGGATTTTAAAACTTATATTGATATGTTAAAGCAAACATATTACTATGGTTGTGATATTTTGCGTCTAAGTCACCGCCCTGATAGTGGTCACGAACACGACCGTGCATCATGGTCAAGAAGGCATAGCCCAAATCGATTTGATGATGGCCCGTGGTGTAGCTGGCACCGGCAGAGAGCCAAATACGGTCGGAATCCGGAATACGATTGGTACGGAAATTGTTGTTGGCAGTCGGTGCTTGGTCCCAAGCGGTACCGGCACGGAAGGTCCAATTTTCGTTGGCATAATATTCCTGACCGAGAGCAAAAGTCCAAGAGTCTTTCCAGCGATATTCCACATCATAGTTGCCGCCGTTAAGCGGAGAACCGGAAGCCTTGCACGGGAACGTGTAGAAACGGTGCCATTGAATATATTTAACGGTAGCTTCGGTTGCCCACTTATCGCTCCATTTATGATAACCGGAAAGAATCCAGCTTGCCGGCAATTCCGGGTCAGCCATGGTATCGTAACGATTGAACTCGTCCATTCTGGTAAACATCTGTCCCATCTCATTCATATAGATATATTGTTTACCGTGCGCATGTTGAGTACTCTTAAAACGATAAGCTAAGCCGACGCGGGTATTTTCATCGAAATCATACATTGCACCGAGCTGCCAAGATTGGGTCCAACCTTTAACGCGATAATCGTTATAACCCAAATTTGCGATTTCACCGGTGTACGGATTATTGGCATTGAGGTTGCTGGTCAGCTGACCTTTGATGTAACGCAAGATAGCGCTGGCACCGAGTGATAAGCCCATATCAAAGCGATAAGCGGCCGAGAAGTTGGTATCGATAACTTCCAATTCGGACTTGCGTGCACCGCCCAAAGATTCTGCCACATGGCTGTCGTGCTTATATTTGGTGGAAAGTCCGTACGGAACATAAATACCCAAACCGAAGAAAGCTTTGTCGTTATAATTATATTGTCCCATAACGCTCGGCAGCGGTACAAAATAATCCATCTTATCGGTACCCTGCTCGCTTTTGGCCTTAGCGGCAATTTCGGTTAAAGTCAAACCGACTTGAGCGCCGGAACGTTTTTGTGCGGTCATACCGGCCGGGTTATACCCCAGAGCGGAAAAGTCATCGCCGACCACGCCGATACCGGCAAACGAACGGCCCAAGTTGGTTGTAGAAAATTCGTTCAGTTGATAGCCGGCCGCATTGGCATTATGTGCGCCCAAAATTGCGGCAAGAGCTGTCATTAAATAAAGTTTTTTCATTAGTCCTCTCTTGTGTTACTTTATTAAACTCACGCCTATAAAGCTAACACCGGGCACGCCGAGCGTAAACATTTAAATTTATACACAAGTGGTTTCCCAAAGGAAACTAATGATTATTTAGGGAGCTAAACGGTATTTTGCCGTGCTTTTTCTGTGGATAACTTTCACGGATATAGCATAATTAAAAAAAAGATTTTACGATACAACCAGTTTCAATTTTTATAAGGATTATAGATATGGCAACAGTAAACGATACGGACTTTTCCGATATTTACATCATTCCGGACGGAACTGCCTATATTTGGGGGCAGAAGACGCAGAGCGGTTTAGTTCCGACGCATCCGGATGATTATGAAGAATTTTATCAGGCACTTAAAGACACTTATGACGGTTCCAACCCGAGCTTTTTGCTCCGCTATAAAGGACGTAACTATCGTGTTGAAAGAACGGTCACCATTGACGGCGAACAATTCTGCGCCCGTAAAATGCCGCATTCCATACCTGATATCAACAAGCTCGGAATTGATGAACGTCTGTTGCGCTATCTTATTTCTTTGAGTAATGCCTCGGGATTGTTGCTCGTAGCCGGCACCACCGGTTCGGGTAAAACCACCACGCTTTCTTCGCTTTTGCGCGAGTGGCTGGTGCGTGAAGGCGGCTATGCCTTTACGTTGGAAGACCCGGTTGAAATGCCGCTCGACGGCACTTATGAAACCATTAACGGCGAGCTGGGTATTTGCAAACAGATGACACCTCCGGGCGGCTCTTGGCAAAACGGCTTAAAGTCAATGCTTCGTTCCAAACCGCGTTATGTTTATTTGGGCGAGATTCGTGACCCTGACGTTGCATCCGAAGCTTTGCGTGCCGCCATTTCCGGTCACTTGGTATTATCTTCAATCCACGCGGCAACGGTTACCGATGCCGTACACTCGGTAGTTAAATATGCCGCCGCCAGCGGTATTTCCGAAGAAATGTCGTACGATTTGGTGGGCAACGGTATTTTGGGCGTGTTGCACCAAACCTTGGTGGGAGTGCCGAAACGTCCGAAGATTGAATATGTGTTTGCCAACCCGGATACTTCCGCCGGCGACCAGGTTCGCGGTATTATCAAGAGCGGAAAGTTAAATCTGGCAACCACCATCGAAACGCAACGAGTACGTTTGACGCGCGGAATACCGCTGTTTGATACGCCGTAAAATAATCGCAGCGGAAAACGCATATATTAATAATTTATCAAGACTTTTGCGCTAGCATAAAGAAAATGTAAATATTTAGAGGATGCATCATGACTAACCAAAATGACACTATTGAAGAAACCATGAAGACATGGGATCATTGTAAAAACTTTTTCAGCTTGCTGAAACAAGGTAAGGTCGGCTCTGCCATATGCGAATTATGGCCGCTGACCAAGGCTTTTTATGTCAACAACCTTAAGGGCAGATATATTGAAGTCAAAGGCCGCAAAATTCCGCTGACTGCCATATTGGTTGTGGTTTTATTGGGTTTGTACTTCATCTTTTCGCCGTCCGGCGGCGCTGAGGTTGAAGAATCGGGTAAAGCCTATATTACCAACAACGCCTACGAAAAAGACGGTTTGCGCGTTTATGATTTGAAAAAATGTAATGCTTCCGCCTGCGGATACATTGAAAACGGCACCAACAACCACTACGAACACATTAAGGTTAAGTTGGTATTCTACGGCCCGACCGGCAAGAGCGTGGCCGAAGGTACCGCCGATGCGTGGGAAATGGCTCCGCGTACCCGTGCCGAATTTACGGTTCCGTGCTCCGAAGAATTTGCTTATCCGAAGCTGATCGATGTTCTGATTAATCCGAAACTCGATGCGGAAGAAGATGACAACAAGCAAGCTCCGGCTCAACAACCGGCACCGGCGCCTCAGCAGGCTCCGGCGCAGCAAGCCCCGCAAGAATAAAGCGATAAATTATCGTACAAAAAAAGAGTTCCTTCACGGAACTCTTTTTTTTGTGTCTGACTCTAACGATTAAATATCCATCGTATCCAGCAAATTGCGGGTATAAGCACGCAACTCGCCGCTGTTCATCAGGCTCAGTTTAATATCGGCCTTTTGCAAATCGACATTGGTGCCGCAATCAAAGCGCATTCCCTTGGTCAAAACACCGTAAATCGGCGTACCGCGTATGGCGGCCAAATTCAGGGCATCGGTCAGATTGATTTCGCCGTTGGAGCCCTTGGTAACTTCCGGCAAAATATCCAGAACAACATTCGGAATAACGTACGGGCCCATCGAGGCATAATTGGAAGGCACTTCCTCCAACTTCGGCTTTTCTACCAAACCGGAAGCTCTGACGATGTTACCGTCACGCTTGGCCCCGATTAAGGCGCCGTAACGCACCATTTCTTCACGCGGGCATTCCATAATATTTTCCACAATACCGCCTCTTTCGGTATAAACATCGCATAACTGCTTCAAAACGCCGTCGCCGTGCAGGTTGATGTAAACATCATCCACCCACATCACTGCAAAATCGCGGTCACCGATTATGTCTTTGGCCATTAAAATAGCGTGTCCGTTGCCTTTAGGCTCGTTTTGGCAGGCAAAAGAGAACTTCATGCCAGCCGGAATAATATCCAACAGGCTTTTCAATAAATCGTCTTTGTGCTTTGCCTTAAGATGCGCTTCCAACTCCGGTGCCGGCGCATAATATTTTGCAAACATATTTTTGCAGGCATCATCGCTGTAAATAAACACGATTTCTTTGATACCGGCCTCCGCACACGCATCAACGGCATACTGAATTACCGGCTTATTGTTAAGCGTCATAAATCCTTTATGCAAAACTTTGGTGGTCGGCAGGTTGCGGGTCGACAAACCCGCCACCGGTAAAACACATACCTCTGGACTTTTAAACATTATATTCTCCTTTTAAAATTTATTATTACTTTACAATAATGGTTCCGCTCGGTTTTTGTATTGCTCCTTCAACCGGACGCAGAATTCCCGAACTTGTTTTCGGTGTTTCCGGCTCGGTTTTCGGCACATCGTACGAGCGAATAATTATACCGCTCGGCGCACTCACCCCCGCAGGGGATACTTGCTTTATAAGCGGCTCGGCAGGTTTTGCCACGCTTTCATCAGTTTTGACTTCTCCTTTTTCGCCTTCCTTTGTCGGAACTTTTGCTTCAACGGCGGACTTGTTATCATCCGCGGTCTCATTCTTCTTGCTGTCGTCAACGCCCTTATTTTCAGGAACAACTGCAATCGGTTCTTCCGGTTCCGGATTCTTTTTCTCCGCCAACAGGTTGTTGGCGTCTTCGGCAGCTTCGGCCAAACGCTTTTTCTCGGCAGCGCGCCGTTCCTTATCATAAACGGCCTGACGCTCGTTTACGATTTTGTTTATCATTTCCTCGGCCGACTTCTGCGCATCAGCAATCAAAGTGCACTGATTCTTCAGCTGTTGCAACATCTTGTTGAGATTGGCTATCGTGTCCACTTTTCCCGTATTATTCGGCATATCCTTGATTTTCTCGTATTGTGTACTGTAATCGCTGTAGATTCCGCCGGCGGTGTTGATATTGTTCAGCGCCATTTCGTGTTCGCGGTTTATCTCCTTGTTGTCGCTTAAATAGCGCTTAGAATTTATCTTTTCAAGCTTTTCCGCGGCCGAGCCGAGCTGAGCCTCAAACTTTTCCATACTGTCGGTGCAGTTCTTGTTTTCTTTATCCATTTCGGCGCGTCCGGCTTCCATAATCTGATTGATGTCAGCCGCCAAATATTCTTTTACCTCGCCCTCGATAATATCGATTTCCTGTCGCGTAACCTGTAGCTGACGCTCGATTTGCGAAATTGCTTCGTTGGTAATATCCGGTTGATTGAGCTTACCCTGTGTTTCCTGCAACAAGCGGTGTACATCGGTTAAACGATCAATCTTCGCCTGATATTTGAATACGTTACTTTCGACGATTTTTTTATCGGCATAACTCTTGGCCGAAGTCGTTATTTTTTCTACTCTGTTGCCGAGATTAATCGCCTGCAGTTTTACCTGTCCGGCATGCTCGTCCTTGGCTTGCTTAACCTTATCTTTTTCCGCCTGTTCCTCTTGCGCCAGCTTATCCCAATAGGCATCATATTTGTGGGCAATATCGCCAACGGATATATCGACTATCGGCTTGTTCAGCGCGGTAGTCATTTCAAAACTGTACGCCGGTATGTCGGTCAACAGCGGATATTTGACATTAACCGTGGTATCAATACGCCAATCCTTCAAATTGACTTTTCCGCTCAGCACCGCGTTGGTGTGCTCGTTTTTCAGAGCGATACTTTCCAAAGCCAGCACCCCGTTCTTAATCGCCACCGTCGCATTGATCGGATAAAACGTCGTTGTTCCTTTTTGCAGATTTTCCTGCACCATCTGGAACAACCCTTTAGAACGGTCGCGCTTCGCCAAATCTTTTTCTATGGCGACCAAATCAATACCCTTTATTTTCAGGTTGGAAGTTTTGACTTTTGCCGTTCCCGACAATCCGGAAATAATGCTGTCAAGAGATTGTACCGACGTTTCAAAATCCAAACCGAGTGCCATATCGTCGGTTGAGAGTGTATATATGCTTCCGCCCAACTCATTGACTTTCACCTTGCTCCAGTTCAGAGTACCCGCCATCTTAGGTGTCTGCGCATAATCTATTTTAACGTTGCCGACAACCGAAGCATTGGCGGAAGATGCCGCAATATTCTGCAACAATATCGTGCCGTTGCTGCCGATGAGGCGGAACTTGAGATTATCCGCGGAAAAGTCGCCGTAAATACTCTTTTGCGTGGTCAAAGCAATATCCAAATCCAAATCACGATAAATGCTGAAATCAAACGGATCTTTGCTCAGATTAGGTTTTGAGATGAAAGTATCTCCGCCGGTCGGCGCTGCCGGCGGCACGGTGTTCTTATCTTTTTGGGTTTTGATAAACTGCGCCCAATTCAACTCGTTAACACTCACCTCGCCTTTAATCGCGCAGGTTTTATCTTTTTTCACGGTAATTTTGCCGACATATTGCGAAGGGCCCAACTGAAACTCCATTTCTTCCAGGGCTAAATTATCTTTCCGGCCGCGGATGTGCGCCTTGCCGTTAAATGCACCGCGGAAAGATTTTTCCGCACCGGTCATATTGACTTTATTCAAAAGCTGTTCCAGGCGTGTGGTTTTAATAACAAAATCGCCGTTATACTGCGTCTTATCGTCGGCCCCCTGAATCGAACCTTCATAATCAAAGCTGTCGGTACCGACCAACGCGTTGATTTTGAGGTTTATATGGTTAAAGTCGCCGCTCAAATTGCCGTTTACGGTCGTGTTATTCTGCGAAAACAGCGGCCATTCCGGCAACGGAAGCGCCATTTTTTTAATCAGCGGCAACAAATCCGGCGACCTCAAATTAAACGACATTTCCTTTATCTGCGGTTTAGAACTCTTTATATCTTCCACAACAGCCGTCATATCCGCCGAAGTGCCCAAAACATCGTCGGTCGTTGCTTTGACTATGTTCAAAGCGCCGTCGGCATATTGGGCATCAAGTTGCAGTTTTTTGATTGCGGCACCGCGGAAAACCGCCTCATCGACATCGGCCTGCAAGTGCACGCTTTTGTTTTGCAACTTTGCCAATCCGTTCAAATCAAATTTCAGCGCCGTTTCCAAATCTTTCGGCATATCCTGCCCCGGTGCGAAAATGTAATTATCCAAATTTAATCTGTCGGCCTTGATGACAATATTATAAGCATTGGTCAACAATGCCGCGTCCGCCGACATTTTTACGCTTGATTTATCAATGGTAGAAGTTAATTCTTCAATTTGAATACCGCTCGGAGTTATTTTGGCGCTGGCCTTGATCTTACCGGTTTGATAAGCTCCCTGCGAAGGCGCTTCCAAATTAAAGCCGAAAGAATTAATCATACTGCGAAAGTTACGGCCGTCGGCAACAACGTTGAGCGAGCAAAGCGGTACTCCTTCGTTGGCAACCAGATTGCCCGTGGCGTTCAACACGATGTTTCCGGCACAACCGGCATAAAAATCGTCAACGCTGAAGCCGTCGTTTCTGATTTGGCCTTTTATGCTGACGTTTTCAAGCACGCCTTCCGGCTTGTCGCTGATGATTACCCGCACCGACGAAATGTCATAATCAACATCATACGGCCAATTCGGCGTAAACTTTTCCCCTTTTTGATATTGTGCGAATTTTTCCTTAATCTGTGTCCACAGCGGCCGAAAATCCAAATCACGCAACTGATATTTGACCGTCACCGGAATTTGTCCGTTTTCTTTCGGAGTTTGGCTGACTACGACTTCGCCCGAGCCTACCATTAATTGCGAAAACACTATGGAAAAATGCGACAATTCAATATTTTTGCCGTCAATGGAAACATCGGTTGAAAATTGCAGCGGCACATTATACACTTCCGGCAACACTTTTTCGCCCGCTATCGCATTGATAAAATCCGACGTGCGTTTGAAATCGCCTTTGGCAAAGCCCTTAAAAGTGTTGGTACCCATATTGTACGGACCGTCATAACGCACATAGCTTTCCGAACCCTGGTGCAAAACCACAAACATCAAATTGGTATCGTTGAGCTGCGATATGGCATCAATCTGAAACGCCGTACCGTAGCGCTCCTCGCCCTTCATAAAGTTACCGTCCAAACGATACGGACCGGTCACGCTGCTGGCCGTAATTTCGGCGGTAAAATCGCTTAAATCAAACTGAATATTGTGCGTTTTATCGTTAAAATGCAGCTTGGCGTTGCTGAGATTAATCGTTTTCATTAAAAAGCCGTTGTTTTCCACAAAATCGGGAGAAGCCGCCTGCTGAACCCAGTTATTGCGGCCTTCTTCATCAAGCGTCACCCACAAATCGGCATCCACCAAATGCAGGGTCTGAATATCAGGTGCACCTTTGATTAAGGAGAGAAGCGACACATCGGTTTTGAGTTGCGGAATTTGCGCGATGGTGTCATTGGTCTGCGGATTGATAACTTTTACCGATTGTGCCGAGATAACCGGCGGAAAATACGAAACCTCCAGATTGCCGTCAAATTCCACTTTTTTACCGATAACCTCGGAAATTTGCCGGGACATTCTGTCTTTATGCTTGTTCCAATCTATCATTGAAACATAGGCGGCCAGGCATCCGAACACCAATATAATCACACCCAAAGATATCAAAATGATTTTTTTCATCAACGCTTCTCCCATTGATATTAAGATAATCTTGACTTTTAATGTATAATATTCGTACAATAAATCAACATATTTTTCTACTTAGGGGCAAAAAAATGGATTATATGAAGCAACTGTATGATTTGGCAGAACATTCACGAAATATGGCTTATGCACCCTATTCCGGTTTTAAGGTGGGAGCGGCCGTAAAAAGCCGAAGCGGCAAACTGTATGCCGGATGCAATGTGGAAAATATATCTTATCCGTGCGGAACCTGTGCCGAAGCCGGCGCAATCGCCGCCATGGTGGCCGGCGGAGACACCGTCCTTGCCGAGATTCTGATTATTGCCGACACCGCCGATATTTTGCCGTGCGGTAACTGTCTGCAAAAAATCGCCGAATTCGGCACGCCCGATACCTTAGTTCACAGTGCCGATTTAAAAGGCAACATCAAAACTTATAAGCTGGCTGATTTACTGCCGCATAACTTTAACGCCAAAGAGGTAAAACATGCTTGAAAAATCTTATGAATACTTAAAAGAAAAACTGAACGGCTTTGTGCCCGATACAGCATTGATTCTCGGCTCGGGCCTGGGCGGAGTTGTTGAAGCGATTGAAAATCCGCTGTATATTCCTTATTCGGATATTCCGTTTTTCCCGACACCGACCGTCAGCGGCCACAAAGGGCAGATGTGCGTCGGCAAACTGGGCAAGCATAACGTGATTTGTATGCAGGGGCGCTTTCACTTTTATGAAGGTATCGACGTTCGTATGATTTATGAGGTTATACGCGTGTTAAAGCGGCTCGGCGTAGAGCGGCTGATTGTTACCAATGCCGCCGGTTCGCTCAGAGTGTATATGCCGGCCGGCAGTATTATGCTGATTGCCGACCATATCAATATGAGCGGTACCAACCCGCTTATCGGCGTTTGCGAAGAACCGTATTTTCCGGATATGAGCAACGCTTACGACTTTGAAATGCGGCAATGCTTCATGAAAGTGGCGGAAGAAGAAAGAATACCGGTGTTTCAGGGCGTTTATATGATGCTGACCGGCCCTAACTACGAAACTCCGGCCGAAGTCAGAATGTTGCAGATGTTCAATATTGAAGCGGTCGGTATGTCCACCGTGCCGGAAGTGATTTCCGCCGTACAGCTGGGGATGAAGGTTATGGGTGTTTCGGTAATTTCCAACCTGGCTACCGGTATGGATTTGCATAAACCAAACCACGGCGAAGTTTTGCAACAGGTCGGAAAGGCTACGCAAAAACTCACGCTGTTGCTTACCAAATTTATGGAAAAGGAATAAAAATGTTACCGCAGGAAATTATCCGCCGCAAGCGCAACAAAGAAACTTTATCCGAAGCGGAAATTCGTGAATTTATCGCCGGAATCGGTAACCATACGGTTGACGATACGCAGGTTGCCGCCATGACCATGGCCATTTTTCTCAACGGCCTGGACCGGCGCGAAACCATTGACCTGACGCTCGCCATGCGCGATTCGGGCGAAGTTATGCATTGGGCGGATTTTGATAAACCGATTGTCGACAAGCACTCCAGCGGCGGCGTCGGCGATAAGGTCAGCCTGATGTTGGCTCCGCTGTTGGCGGCCTGCGATGTTTATGTGCCGATGATTGCCGGACGCGGTTTGGGCCACACCGGCGGCACCGTCGATAAACTCGAGGCAATTCCCGGTTATAACACCCAAGCGGATAACACCATGTTTCGCTGCACCGTAAAAGAAGTCGGTTGCGCCATTATCGGCCAAACCGGCAACCTGGCGCCGGCGGATAAAAAAATCTATGCCATTCGCGATGTTTGCGGCACTGTTGAATCGATTCCGCTGATTACCGCTTCCATTCTTTCCAAAAAACTGGCGGCCGGTTTGGAATATCTGGTGATGGATTTGAAGTGCGGCAACGGTGCTTTTATGCAAAATTTTGCCGATGCCAAAACCCTGGCGCAATCCATTATTGAGGTGGCCAACGGCGCCGGAACCCGCACCGGTGCAATCATTACCGATATGAATCAGGTGTTGGGAACAACTGCCGGCAACGCGGTTGAGGTTAACGAAGCGCTGGAATATTTGCAAAACAAAAACATCAATCCGCGCCTTGATGCGGTTACCAAAGCGCTGTGCGCCGAGCTGTTGGTTGCTTGCGGTCATTGCGCCGATAAAGATGCCGCCGCGCGGCTGATTGATACGGTTTTGACCTCCGGCAAAGCTTTGGAAAAATTTGCGCAGATGGTCGCGGCTTTGGGCGGTCCGACCGACTTTGTTGAGCACAGCAGCCGCTATTTGCCGCAAGCCGCTCACACCAAGCCGATCTATGCCGAGAAAAGCGGCTATGTCAGCGCCATGGATGCCCGTGCCGTCGGCCTGAGCATTATCGAACTCGGCGGCGGACGCAGCATTCCGACGCAAAAACTCGACCTGGCTACCGGCTATACGAATTTTGCGCAAATCGGCGATTATGTTGATGCTTCCGCCCCGCTGGCACTCGTGCATTATCAAGACGAGGCACAATTCGCGCGCGCTCAAAAATATTTGCTTGAAGCGATTAAAATAAGCGATACGCCGGTTGAGAAAAATAACCCGATTATATTGACCTTGGCCTGACTGTTTTTAGCACGCCCGATTTACGATGCCGCAGCGGCACCGTTTATTCCCGCTCCTCGGTTTGCTTTTTCTTTTTGAACGCGGCAAATCCGGCCTTGAATTTAGCCTGAGCAGTTTTGTTGTCTTCTTGCTTTTTCTGCCGAATCTTATAAGCGGACAACTCGCTCTGATATTTGGCGCTGGCAATCAAATCTTTATAGTAAATACCGTCATTTTCCGAATTCGGGCAATCATATTTTGCCATCAACTCATCATCGCAAAATATTCTACTGTCTTCGGTCATTCCGGATATTCCGAACAAAGACGGCAAATTCGGATTATCGGGACACCTGAAACCCATGCCGACTTTTTGCGGCGCGCCCTTGAGCGTTATCAATTCGTTGGCGCTGCAATAGAAAGTATGTCCTACTTCTTCCGGCGCCCATTCAAGTGAAGTCAACTTGTTCTTGCTGCACGAGAATCTTTTACCGACTTTCTTCGGCCCACCCGCCAAAGAGGTCAACTCATTTTGATAACACCAAAAATCTCCGCCTACTTCTTGCGGTGCCCCTCGTAAATCCGTCAGACGATTAGTTTCACAAACAAAATTTCTGCCTACCTCTTGCGGTGCTCCTTCCAAGGAAGTCAGTTGATTATAGCCGCAATTAAAATCGTTGCCAACTTCGCGCGGTGCCCCTTTTAAGCAAGTGAGCTGATTATGGTCACAAATAAAATCATCACCAACTTCTTGCGGCGCCCCCTCAAGCGTTGTGAGCTTATTATTCTTGCAAATGTAATTCCACCCCACCTTCCGCGGTCCGCCTTTTAAGGAAGTCAGCAAATTGGCGGAACAACCGAAACCGCGTTCTACTTCCTCCGGTGCGCCTTGCAAAGATGTCAAGCGGTTACCGCACAAATCGCAATAACCTTTAACCACGCGCGGCAAACCCTCTAAGGAAGTCAACTCGTTATGGCTGCAATTTATACTTCCGCCGATTTGTTGCGATATACCTTTTAACGAAGTGAGCACATTATGATCGCAAATAAAATCTCCGCCGACTTTTTGCGGCGCCCCTTGCAAATCGGATAATTTATTACCGTGACACAGGAAACTCCCTTTAACGCTTACGCCCGACAAATCCGGCAGTTTGCTCAAACCTTTATTGGCAATATCCAAATCGCCCTTAATCACGAACCCGGCCGGCAGCTGATACAAATCATAAGTTACGCCGTCCTGAACAAAGGTCAGATTTTCTTCGTAACCGTTAACCGCAATCTTGGTCGCGGTTTTATTTTGATTGGTCGCCCGGCTCAGCTTTTCTTTTATTTGCCGCAAAAATTTTTTCAGCATCTTACTCTCCTTATTCCCGCTCCTTGGCCTGCTTCTTTTTGAACGCCGCATAGCCGGCTCGATGCTTTGCTTTGGTATCGGCGTCCTTCTTTACCCATTTTTCATGCTTTTGCCGAATTTTATTTGCGGACAGCTCACTCTGATATTTCGCGCTGGCAACCAAATCTGCATAATAAATACCGTAGTCCGGCGATTTCCGACAATCATATTCTTTTATCAATAAATAACTGCCTTTTATTTCTCCTCCTACTTTAGATATTCCGAACAACGATGATAAACTATCACCATAGCAACAAAAATCTCCGCCGACTTCTTGCGGCGCCCCCTCTAAGGTGGTCAGTTGATTATGTTGGCACCAAAAATATCCGCCCACTTTTTGCGGCGCTCCTTTTAAGAAAGTCAGCTGATTATGGTCGCACCTGAAATCTCCGGTAACTTTTTGCGGTGCTCCTTTTAAGGAGGTAAGTCTGTTCTCTGAGCAATCAAAATCCCCGTCAACCGTAACTCTCGATAAATCCGGCAGCTCAGTCAAATTTTTTTGCGACAAATCGACATAACCTTTAAGTACAAACCCATCCGGCAGGTTATAAATGTTATAAACCTTTCCGTCTTGTTCAAAGTCAAAATTATCGTCTAATATCGCCATCGCCTTGCTCCTTATTCCCGCTCCTCAGTCTTCATTTTTTTGAACGCGGCATAGCCGGCTTTGATTTGCGTTTGTCTTTGCTCTTTTGCGGCTTCGTTTTCTTTGGTATGTCTTTTGCTCAATATCTCGTGAATACGCGCCTCGGTTTTATAGGTTGAGCTTTCAAGTAACTCTTTGTATCTGATTACTTTGCCTTCAATAAACCCGTAGCGTTCGTTTAACTCGCCGCTGCAATGTATTTTGCCGTCTTCCGCCATCTCCGATATTCCGTACAACGATTCCAAAAAAATATTGTGCCCACAATCAAACTTTCCGCCGACTTTTTGCGGTGCACCTTTTAAGGAAGTCAGATTGTTACACGAGCAATCAAAGTTCCCGTTCACAACCACTTCAGACAGATCCGGCAACTCGGTCAGATGTTTATTTCTCAGACTCAAATTGCCCTCAACCACAAAACCGTCCGGCAAATCGTAGAGGTTGTAGATTTTCCCGTCTTGTTCAAACTCAAATTTATCGTTTAATTCCGCCATAGCTGTTACTCCTTTTCTCTTTCTTCGGCCAGTTTCTTTTTGAAAGCCGCAAAGCCGGCGCGTCTTTTTTCCAGCATATCCGCTTCATTTTTATCCCGCTCGCCGTCGCGTTTTTTATCGGAAATTCTGTGTAGTGCCAGTTCTTTATTATATTCCGTACTATCCGTCAAATCGCCGTATTCTATACCGAAATCCGCCCCCTTGCTCGGAAAACCGTATTTGGCGCATATTTTGTTTGAGCAATAGATTTTCGCGTGTTCATTCATAACCGGCAACCCAAGAAACGATTCCAATTCCTCGCTGTCACAAATAAAATCTCCGCCGATTTTCACGGAAGATGCCTTTAACTCGGTAAGCCGATTATTCTGGCACCAAAAATCTCCTTCAATCTCGGTTACCGCCCCTTCCAGCGAAGCAAGATCATTGTCGTTACCCCAAAAACTTCCGCCGATTTTCGGTGGTATTCCCTTTAAGGAAGTCAGCTCATTGTCTTTACAATTAAAATCATCTCCAACCTCTTGCGGTGCGCCCTCCAAAGAAGTCAAATAATTAAAGCGGCAACTGAACTCTTCGCCCACTTTTTGCGGTGCTCCCTCCAGCGTGGTCAACTGATTGTGATAACAACAAAAACACCCTCCGACCTCGCGCGGAGCTCCCTTTAAGGTAGTCAGCGCATTCTGTTCGCAAAGAAAACCCCCGCCGACTTTCTCAGGTGTCCCTTCTAAGGTGGTCAGTTGATTACAGCTGCAATCAAACTTTCCGCCGACCTTTTGCGGCGCGCCTTTTAAGGAAGTCAGTCGATTGTTGGAGCAGTTGAAATCTCCCGTAACAGTAACCTTGGATAAATCCGGCAGCTCGGTCAAACCCCTGCTGCTGATATCGATACTGTCCTCAATCACAAAACCGTCGGGCATATCATAGAGATTATATCTTTTCCCGTCTTGTTCATACGGCAGAAATTTAGTACCAATTCCCACTTTCTTTTGGACTTTTTCTTTTAACTGTTGCAAAAAACTTTTTGCCATAACGCCTACTCCTTATTCCTCACGCTCCGCCGGTTTGAATTGCTTTTTGAACGCGGCATAGCCGGCCTTGAATTTAACCTGAGTAACTTTGTTTTCTTCTTTTTTCTTCTGCCGAATCTTATAGGCGGATAATTCGCTCTGATATCTTGCGCTGGCAATCAGGTCATGGTAGCAGACACCGCCGTTTTCCGGCTCCGCACAACCATATTTTTCCATCGCCTCATAATTGCAATATATATATCCGTATTCCCGCATTTTTGGTAATCCTAACAAAGAGAATAAATCCGGGTTATCCGGGCAATAGAATTCTCCGCCGACTTCTTGCGGCGCTCCCTCTAAGGTGGTCAGTCGATTATCGTAGCAATAAAAACACCCGCCGACTTTTCGCGGTGCGCCTTGCAAAGTAATCAACTGATTTTCATTACAACTGAAATCTTCACCCACTTCGCGCGGTGCCCCCTGTAAGGTAGTCAGCCGATTATTGGTACACATAAAGTCCCCGCCGACTTTCTCCGGACTACCTTCTAAGGAGGTCAGCTGATTACTGCTGCAACCAAAATACCCCCCGACTTCCTTAGGGGCTCCTTCTAAAGAGGTCAGCTGATTATTGTTACAATTAAAATCTCCGCCGACTTCGCGCGGCGCGCCCTGTAAAGTGGTCAGTTGATTATCGCCGCAACCGAAATCTCCGCCGACTTTTTGCGGTGCTCCTTCCAATGAGGTCAGCTGATTACTGTAGCCCCTAAAACTTCCGCCAATCTCGCGCGGTGCCCCCTGTAAGGCAGTCAGATGGTTATGAGAGCACTCAAAATCTCCGCCGACATATTCCGGCGCTCCTTGTAAGATGGTCAGTTGATTATTGAAGCAATCAAAATTGCCGCCGACCTTTTGCGGCGCGCCTCGCAAAGAAGTAAGAAAATTGTTAGAGCAATCAAAATCCCCTTCCACCGAGACTTTTGATAAGTTCGGCAATTCGGTCATACCTCTGTCGGATAAATTCACATCGCCTTTAATCACAAACCCGTCCGGCAGTTTATAAAGGTCATAAGTCTTCCCGTCCTGCTCAAACTCAAAATTGTCGTTTAATTCCGCCATGCCTCTTACTCCCGCTCCTTGGTCTTAAGCTTCTTAAACGCCGCAAATCCGGCATTACGCTTAACCTGCGCTTCCTGCCGTCCTTCTCTGTCCACATGCCGCAATTTTTCTATTTTAACATCATTTTGATAAGTCTGACTGGCGACCAAATCTTTATAACTGATGGCAAAAATACCAAGATTATACCTTTTTACAAGACTATAGTCGCAATGAATCTCATTTTCATCATTTAATACCGGCAATCCGGCAAGCGTTTTTAATTTGTTGTCAGAACACCAAAAATCTCCGCCAACCTTTTGCGAAGCGTCCCGCAACGTAATAAGTTCATTTCGTGCACAGTTAAAACGTCCGCCGACTTCGCGCGGTGCACCGAACAAAGTGGAGAGTTTATTACTTTCGCATTCAAAATTACCACCTACCATTTGCGGCCCGCCTTCCAATGAAATCAAATCGCCGCAACTGCATTCGAAATCGCCGTTAATCACTTGCGGAGCCCCTTTTAAGGAAACCAGCAGATTGCTGTGACAATCATAATTTCCGCCCACAATTTGCGGCCCGCCTTCCAAAGTTTCCACTCCGTTATGATGGCAGATAAAATCCCCGCCAACCTCTTGCGGTGCACCTTTGATTGAAGTCAGCCAACTATTATTGCAAACAAAATCTCCGCCGACTTTTTGCGGCGCTCCTTCTAAGGAGTTTAATTTATTGTTATTGCAAATAAAACTACCGCCAACCTCTTGCGGTGCACCTTCTAAGGAGGTTAATTCATTGTTATCGCAAGTAAAATTGCCGCCGACCTTTTGCGGCGCTCCCTTCAGTATGGTTAACCTGTTATTTTCGCACCTGAAATCCCCTTCCACTATGACTTTTGATAAATCCGGCAATTCGGTATAGAAGCCGCTTAATTTCAAGTCGCCCTTAATCACAAACCCGTCCGGCAAATCGTAAAGGTTATACGTTGTTCCGTCTTGCTCAAATTTTTCGTATCGTTCAGCCATAGTTACCGCTCCGAGTTTCTCTTTATGTCTAACATAGCAAAAAAATGTCTAAAATGCAACAGATTTTTACGCGATTTATCGCCTTTTTTGCCGCTTTTAAACAAAAAAAAATCGCCTGCATGGCGGGCGACGGCTGGCTGTTTTAATTTGGCGTTGCCGCGGCAGTTTGATTCGTCGGTTGTGGCGGCGAAGATGTAAATCCGGCCGGTTGGTTCGGTGGCGGAGTATTGCCGTAGAGTTGTTTGTAGTTATAATCGTCGTGTTCGTATAAATAATTTTGTATCTCATTGGCAAACGGGTTCGGCGAATTCTCACTCGGCACGGGAATTTCCTTCATCTCGGCAAAGGTTCTTGCCAATTTTCCTTATAATGCGTATTTTTCATTTTGTTAGTCGCTGTTTTCCATAACAATTTTTATGATAAAAAGTGTTGCTTTGTGATAATATAATAATACTACGAGTTCCATTATAAACCACGGAAGCAAAATATATTTTATTTTAAGATAGTAATCCTTTGTGCACTCAAACCACTTCTTTTTTAATACATATCGCAAAAACAACGGATGTCCGAACCAAAAGCAAAAATCAAACAGAAACAGAATAGGAAAAAAAGGACCAGTTATATGAAATACAATTATTATAAAGAATCCAAATGCAATTAATAAGTTGAGCATGAAATCGATACACTTAAAAATATTATTTTTTATAATTTCTTTTTTATCCTCTTTTTCCATATTCTGCTCCATTGTTACGTTCTATTGGCTACGAAGCTTGTAATATTTCATTTGGATAGCACACTATAACCACAAACAGCGCTAGTAGTTCTAAAAACAATGTCGGTAATAATATATATTTTATTTGCAACAATTTATCTTTGCAACACTCGAACCATTTCTTTTTTAAAACATATCGCAAAAACAGCGGATATCCGACGATAAGACACAAATCAAACAGGAAAAGAATAGGAAAAAGAGGTACGATGAAATGCAATTCGTAGAGTTCTATACCAAATAATGCGATAACGAATATAATAGCATAACCGATGAACTCTATTAGTTTTGTTCTTATTACCCCTTTTTCCATATCTTATTCCTTTCAAGGTTTATTTTCTTTAGTAGTATTTTTCCTCTTCATCCTCTTTATAATACGTATTTTTCATTTTGTCAGCAAAAGAATTTGTTCCCTGTTTGATAAACTTCTTACCGCCACTTAGCATTTTTTCCCTGTACTGCTATCTAAAGTCCTTAAGAAAGGTATTGCATCAAATGTCAAGCCCGCCGTATTAGCAATTCCATTTACCGCCAGATTAGTTCCAAAATCGTTCCAGTTTTCGGCATATCCGGTGGAAGCATTTAAGGTGTCGGTTAGAGCATTAAACGCTTTCTGTTTAAAATTTTCTCCTTTTGCCAAATGCATCGGAGTAAACATTGCTCCAGCAAATTCAGCTCCGCCGTAAATAATCGGATGGCGTTGTTGTAAATCTTTTTGCAATTCTCTAATGGCATTGCGAGCCATTGTGTAGTTATTTGGGTTTAAGGTTGCCACCGCCGTAGCTATACCTACTCCTTCGTCAAAATTACCCAAAGTTGTGCCGGAAGCATAGCCTACGGCACCGGCTTGCATTGCATCTCCGGTGTTTCCTGCCCAGTCCTTAAACTTACTCCAAGTTGTCGGTCGTTGCGGCCTTAGCAAAGTTATTTGCTGTTCGGAACCGGTCGGCATTCTAATCTGCGTTTGCATATTATTTGTCGGCTGTTGCACCGCCGGCGATGTTTGCACCTGTGCCGTAATCTGCGGGTTCTGTTGACCGTAGGTGTTGGCTAAATAGCGATAAATCGCCTGCATGGCGGGAGACGGCTGTCCGGGTTGATTTGCTTCCGCCGGAGTTTGCTCCGTCGTTTGTGCCTGCGACGGTGTAAAACCGGTCGGTTGGTTCGATTGCGGAGTGCTATCGAATGTGTTGCTGTTTTGCGGCGCCGCTGTTGTCGGCTGAATCTGCCAATTGTTCGTCGCCGTAGCAGAATAATTCGGCGAACTGCCAAATGCTGTCGGATGTTGCATCGGCGATTGCGGCGAGTGGGTAATGTTGTTGGTCGGAGTTGTTCCGAACACTCCCAGTTCTCGCGCCACCCGTTCCAAAGTTTGCCGCACCGTTTCGCTTTGCGGCTCATCTTCATCTTTAAAATTTATCATTTTATTTTTCCTTTTAAAATGCGAAAACCGCACGTCATAAAACGCACGGTTTTCGGTTGTTGACATTAGGCTTAAGCAGATTTCATTTTAACCTTACCAATTATGTAGGTCATAGCAATAATCAAAAGTATTTCCTTGTTGTATACACTTTTTTATATCCTGTTTTTCTTGCCAACTTAAATAGAAGACACCTATCAACAAAAAAGCCAATATCATGGTTAAAATTATTTTGGAACATTTAATTATAAATTTTGATAAGCCACTCCGTTCTTTTAACGACTTATATTGCATCATTTTCTCCATTTGTTACTTTTATAGTCAAAATCTTCTAACCATAATCTACCATCAATATTTGGATTTTGCAACCCTGCTTTCACTGCTTCAAAGTTATTTTGGATATCCTTCCAGCTATCTGACAAAGTAGCATTAATCTTTTTAATTTTATTTGATTCAGTCCAAAATTGCTTATTAGTGATAATTTTATCATATACATCTTTAAGCTCTTTTAATCCGCCGGCTGCCAAAGTATATACTGCTTTATCTATACCGTCTTGTGCATTTGTATACATACCATAACGATGAGCATAATTATCATATCCGTCTTTATTGACACTATTCATTTCTTGTCTGGCAGACTCTAAGGTTCCGAAAGTTTCTCCTATACGATATGCCGGATTAAGAGTCTGTAGGTTATTCCAAAATAATCTAATCATTTTTTGATTAGAAGTTAATGAATTATCAGCCTTGATAATTTCATTATCTATATTCTTATATGCTTTTTGCTTTATAAGATTAGCATATTTTAATGCCTGGCTATTAGCTAATTGTCTTTGATTATCCGATAATATATAGGAATTCACCTGAATATCATTATTCCATGGTGTAGAAGTTTGATTTTGCGGGGCCGGTGTTGTGCCGTAGCTCGAATTTGCTCCGAAATTTATATTTGAGCTAAATACGTTGTTTGTGTTACCACTAAAGCTATTGATATTACTACTCCAACCAAATGTATTGTTATTATTCTGAAAATAACTGCTCGGCTGGCCGAGTGTGGCATTTGCGGTATTATTCTCCGATTGTTGCGCCGCCGGCGGTATTTGCATCGACGGTGGCGGAGTATTGCCGTAGAGCTGTTTGTAGTTATAATCATCATGTT
>JAEEMQ010000006.1 GCA_016283295.1 Alphaproteobacteria bacterium | reverse complement strand
CTTGTTTCTTACAATATAAATATTTTGCTAAGTCGTTACTAGCTCAGCTTTATCGTAGTAATCTGATGAACCGGTGGTAATAGCAAGAGTGTCCCACCCGATCCCATTCCGAACTCGGACGTTAAACCTCTTTACGCCTATGGTACTTTGTCTTAAGACACGGGAGAGTCGGTAGCTGCCGGTTCTTCTGATTACTACTCCTTGTTTATTGTTTTATTTTTATAGCTAATCAGAAAAACACCCTGAGTGATAGTAATACCACCCAGGGTGTTTTTTTTATTTGCTCTGCCCGAAAAGAACTTGACTTTTGTCCAGTAAAAAGGCATAATTAAGCATCAAAACAATATATTCGGACAAGGAGAGAATATATGAGCAACGCCGAGGAACAGTTCGAAAAAGAGTTTGACGCAAGATGCGGGAATTCTTCGCTGGAAGATCAATTATATGTAATCAACGATATTGCTGAAGAGTACCCTGAGCTGGCTGAAGAAGGAATGAAAAAGTATGAGTCTTTGTTTTCCGATACGGCCAAAACCGATACAGCCGAATTTATCAAATATTGGGGCAAAAAATTATCCGGTAACAGAGCGTTTAATTATAACGGGTTGGAGTTGGAACACCTGTCGGGTTATTTGGGAACTTTTGTCTCTAAAAATCCGGAATTTTCCGAACGGGGGCTGAAACTCATAAAGAAAGTATCATCTGCCCTGTGCCATGATAACGCGTCGCTCGGAGGATGTTGCAAAGCTTTGGGATATATATTGGGTGCGTGCCCGCCGGAATTGGAAAACGAAGTTCTGGCAACCTGGAAAAAATTTGCCGAGAAAAAGAGTAAATTTAAAGAAAACAATAATTTCTACTTTTATCAATCATATAACTACGGGCTTGAAGATGCCGCTGAAAATAAGCCGCATTTGGCGCCGAAAATCGCACAGGTCCTAACATCGGCCATACAGCACCATAAATGCGACGGCGGGCAAACTTTCGGCAGATTGAAATCGTGCTGGCGTGCGCTTGTTGCCGCCGATAACACATTAGGAGAGCAGGCTGCCCGTTCTTTATACAAAATCAGAAATTCCAAAACACAGGAGGAAACGGAAAGCGGTTATTACACGTTAAATGAGTTTCACCAATATCTGCCGAAGTCGGAAAGAGCTGACAGAACGCAAAGTGAAGTTAACGAAATTATTTGGAAGGAAAATCAGGATAGAATTGAAAAATTACGCGCCAGAGCTTCTTCGCTGGAAGAATATTTTACAGGAGGGGAATACCACGTATATCAAAGCAGCGGTGATTATACGCATCCGGCATTTGAACCTCGTAAAGAATTACCTGATTGGAAAGAGTTGGGCGATAAAGCTGCGGTCAAAAAACTGTTTTCTTCTTTTTTGAAATCACCGGCAAAAATTACTTCCGTAGATTTCGGACAGGCGAGTATCGCACACGATGAAGATAATAAGCACTACGGATATTTTGATGCATGGAAAGCAAGTGTTGTAACGGATAAAAACGAGTTTTTCATGATATATCCCGGCGAAAAGGGAAGTATAGAAGTGGTTACCGTTGAAAAAAGGCTCGATTTTAAGCCGCATCCCCAAGGCTATAAAATTAAGGGTGATGATAACGAAGAAGTTTTGCTTGAATCTAAACTGATTTCCAAAGGTGAGGGCGGAGTTAAAAGTGTATCGGAGATTACTACGGCGCAACCTATATACAAGTATGACGGCAACCGGATTGAGCTTACCGGTGCCGATGTTAAGAAGAGTAAAATGACAGTGTATGACAATAATGTCTCGTGTATGGAAGGAAAAGGAATAGGGAGTAAAAAAATTACTGCCGCCGAGTATAAAAAATATAAGGCTCAGATGGACAAGAAAGAACTTAAATCACTTGGCGAATACCAGCACGAACGCTGGAATGAGAGATAGTTTTGAATATAAATCGCAGCCGGAGCAATCCGGCTGTTTTTGTAACCTGATGTCAGCCGGCGTTGTAGGTTTTAATCGCCTCGTCTTGTTCAAACAAATAGAGGAGGGTGCGCAAAGCCTGTCCGCGCGGCGATTGCAGGTTCGGGTCCTGTCGCAAAATCAGCGCCGCGTCTTTGCTGGCGGTTAAGAGTAAATCGCCGTGCACGCTCAAATCGGCTACACGGAAGTTGCTGAAGCCCGATTGTCGTGTGCCCAAAACTTCGCCGCCGCCACGCAATTTGAGGTCCTCTTCGGCGATTAAAAAGCCGTCTTCGGTGCTTTTAATCGTATTCAGCCGCGCCCGCGAAACCTCGCTGAGCGGATAACCGTACATCAAAATACAACTGCCGGCCTCAAAACCGCGCTTAATACGGCCGCGTAACTGGTGCAGCTGCGCCAAGCCGAAGCGCTCGGCGTGCTCGATGACCATAATCGTGGCGTTCGGCACATTTACTCCGACTTCAATTACGGTGGTGGAAACCAAAAGTTTGAGCTCGCCCCGTTTGAAACTTTCCATAATGGCATCTTTTTCGCTTTCTTTCATTTTGCCGTGAATCAGGCCGACTTGATTGCCGAATACTTTTTGCAAAGACTCATAACGTTCGGTGGCGGCGGAAAGGTCGATTTTTTCGGATTCCTCAACCAGCGGACACACCCAGTAAGCCTGGGTTCCGGTGCTCAGCTTGCGTTGCAGTGCTTCAACCACATTGTGAATTTTGCTAAGCGGCATAACCGTGGTGGCAACCGGTTTGCGTCCCGCCGGCAGCTCGTCGATTTTGGAGTATTCCATATCGCCGAATTGCGTTAATACCAACGTGCGCGGAATCGGTGTGGCTGTCATAACCAACACGTCGCAGAGCCGGCCTTTTTGCGAAAGATTAAGCCGTTGTTTCACGCCGAAGCGATGTTGCTCGTCAACAATAACGTAGGCCAAATCCTTAAAAGTTACGTCTTCGGTGAACAGCGCATGCGTGCCGATGAGAATATCGATATTGCCGGCGGCCAGTTCTTCCAACAGCTGTTTACGCGCTTTGCCTTTAACGTTTCCGGTCAGCAGAGCGGTTTTTATGCCGATCTTGGCGCACAGCTCGGAAATAGTTTCGGCGTGCTGTTCCGCCAGAATTTCGGTCGGCGCCATAATTGCCGCCTGAGAGCCGCATTCAACGGCATTAAGCATGGTCAGCAACGCCACGATGGTTTTGCCGCTGCCGACATCGCCTTGCAGCAGTCGCGACATGCGATAATCGCCGAATAAGTCGCTTTCGATTTCGGCAATCACGCGTTTTTGCGCCGCCGTCAACGCAAACGGCAGAACCGCGAGCAGTTTTTCTTTGAGTTTGCCGTCATTAGCAAGCGAACGGCCTTTTTGCTTTTTGAGGCGTCCGCGCACAACGGCAAGCGAGAGCTGATTGGCGAGCAACTCATCATAAGCCAGACGTTGCCGCGCCGGAGCATTGGCTTCGATATCGGCAAAATTATGCGGATGATGCGCCGTCCATAATGCTTGTTTGAAACTCGGCCATTTTTGTTTGTTCAAATAGCGCTCGTCTTGCCATTCCGGTAAATCCGGCACCCGTGCGAGTGCCTGAAAAATCTGCTTATTGAGCATTTTATTGGTAATGCCGGCCGTCAGCGGATACACCGTTTCAATCTGCGGCATCTGCTCCGGTTTGGCGGCATCTACCGCATAATCGGGATGACTCATCTGCAACTGCCCGTTAAATATCTCGATTTTACCGCTGATGATTTTTTCGGCCCCCACCGGAAATTGTTTGGTAATACTGTCGCCGAACACCTTGAAAAACACCAAAATCAGCTGGTCGGTATTATCTTCAACCGCAATACGATACGGCTGTTTTTTGGTTTTAGGCACCGCGTGTTCCACCACCCGCACCTTGCCGGTCCAGATTTTGCCGTCGGCTGCCTGCGACAAAGGAACATTACAGCGTCGGTCGATAAACCCGCTCGGCAGATGCCACAGCAAATCAATCACTTTGCCGCCGCAAAGATTATTCATCAATACGCAATAACGCTTGCCGATACCGCTTAAGGTTTCAAGCGGCGCGAACAGCGGATATAAAATACTCGGGCGCATGTTGATTATTCTTCTTTTTTGTTGCGATAACTGCTTTATTGTATATATTTTAGACAAGTTTGTAAATCGGAAAGCAAAAGATATGCAACAGGATTTTAATGCATTGTGCGGCAAAAAAGTGACCTCGGTTTGCGACGGTTACGAGCCGTGGGTGCTGGCTTTGATGGCGTCAAAAGAACGACCGCTGATATATATTGCGGCCGACGGTAATGCTTTGGCACAGACTGCCTCAATGTTGCGCCTGACGCACCCCGAGTTTACGGTGCTGGAATTTCCGGCGTGGGACACCGTGCCGTATGACCGCGTTTCGCCTAATCCCAACATTATGGCGCGGCGAATTTCCGTGATGTCGCAGCTGGTGCTGAGCGAGTTTAAGCAGCCGCTGATTATCGTAACCAGTCTGGGAGCGGTGTTGCAAAAACTTCCGCCGGCCAAAATTTTCCGCAACGCCCAGAAAAAAATCAAAGTCGGCGGTACGCTTCGTTTTGACGACTTTTTGCATTATATCGCGCTCAACGGTTATACCCGCGTCGAACAGGTAATGGAACCCGGCGAATACGCGGTGCGCGGCGATATTGTCGATATTTTTCCGAGCGGTACCGATTATCCGCTCAGAATTGATTTGTTTGATGAAGAAGTCGAGCGTCTGCGCTTTTTTGATGCGGTGACGCAACGCACTTCCGGCGAGTTGCAAGAATATGATTTTCAGGTGGCGGGCGAGGTGGTTTTGGATGCCGACACCGTGCGCAATTTTCGCGAAAAATACCGCGAATTGTTCGGTGCCGACGGTATGCACGACGAGCTTTACGAGGCGATTTCCGAGCGGCGCAAATATATCGGTATGGAAAATTGGTTGCCGCTGTTTTATGCCGACGCGTTGCCGACTTTGTTTGATTATGTGCCGAATGCGGCGGTTGCCGTCGGGCGTAACGTTGACGAGGCGCTTAAGGCCAAAACCGAGAGCATATACGACTATTATACCGCGCGTCTGGAAGCCGCAAATATGCATCGAGGCAAGCTCGATGACGAGGCATATCGCCCGATAAAACCGGAAATGCTGTATTTAACCGAGGCCGAATTTACGCAAAAATTGCAGAGTAAAAAGGCGGCGATGTTCAGCGCGTTGGCGGCTCAGCCGAGTGACGAAGTTGTTGATATGCAAACCGTTCCGGGGCGTGATTTTGCGCACAGCAAAAACGTGAGTGCGGCGGCGGTTTATGCCGAACTCAATGACTATTTGAACGAAAATGCCCGACGCAAGCGGATTGTTTGTTGTTATGCCGAAGGTTCGCGCGAACGTCTGTTTAATCTGATGAACGAACACGGTATTAAAAATGTGGTTTTGGCCGACGATTGGGTACAGGCTTCGCAGTTGGCGGCGGCCAAAAAAACAGCGCTGGTGTTGGCGGATTTGGCCCATGGTTTTCGCGATAAGGAATGGTGCTTGATTTCCGAACAGGATATTTTGGGCGAACGTCAGCATCGCAAAGCCAAAAAAGTAACTTCCAAAGATTTTATTGCCGATGTTTCGGCGCTGGCCGTCGGCGAGTTGGTGGTGCATATCGAACACGGTATCGGCCGCTTTATGGGGCTGGAGAATATTATGGCCGGCGGGGCGCCGCACGATTGTTTGAAAATAGTGTATGCCCACGATGATAAGCTGTTTGTGCCGGTAGAAAATATCGATGTGTTGTCACGTTACGGCTCCGATGACGAAAACGTACAACTCGATGTGTTGGGCGGTGCGGCATGGCAGGCTAAAAAGGCCAAAGTCAAAGAAAAAATCAAGGATATTGCCGAAAAGCTGATTAAAATCGCCGCGGAAAGACACTTCAAAACCGCCGAATGTTTTGTTACGCAGGGCGGGATTTATGATGAGTTTTGCTCCAAATTTCCGTTTAACGAAACCGATGACCAACTCCACGCCATTCAAGACGTATTGCAGGATTTGGGCGCAGGAGAACCTATGGACAGACTGGTTTGCGGCGACGTCGGTTTCGGTAAAACCGAGGTGGCTTTGCGTGCCGCGTTTACGGTGGCGATGTCCGGCTCACAGGTGGCGCTGATTGTACCGACTACTTTGCTGGCGCGTCAACATTATCTGAACTTTATTGAGCGTATGCAAGGCTTTCCGCTCAAGGTGCGAATGCTGTCGCGTCTGACTACCGCCAAAGAAATGCGCGAAACCAAAGAAGGCCTGAAATCCGGCGCGGTTGATATTGTTATCGGCACCCACGCGCTTCTGGCTAAAGATATTGCTTTTTCCGACTTGGGGTTGCTGATTATTGACGAAGAACAGCATTTCGGGGTGGCGCACAAAGAAAAACTCAAAGCACTGAAATCCGACGTGCACGTGCTGACCTTGAGCGCCACGCCGATACCGCGCACGTTGCAACTTTCGCTGACCGGAGTAAAGCAACTCAGTATTATCGCCACTCCGCCGGTGGACCGATTGGCGGCGCGTACTTTTGTGATGCCGTTTGATGCGGTGATGATTAAAGAGGCAATATATCGCGAAAAATTCCGCGGCGGCCAGACGTTTTTTGTGTGTCCGCGGGTTTCGGATATTCCGCAGATGGAAAAAACGTTGCGTACATTGGTGCCTGATGTGAAAATCGCGGTGGCGCACGGGCAGATGCCGGCCAAGCAACTCGAAGACGTTATCGGTGCCTTTGCCGACGGCAAATACGATGTGTTGCTTTCAACAACGATTATTGAATCGGGTATCGATATGCCGCGCGTCAACACCATGATTATTCATCGCGCCGATATGTTCGGTTTGGCACAACTGTATCAACTCAGGGGCAGAATAGGGCGTTCGAAAATCCGCGGCTATTGTTATTTTACGGTACCGCCGCAGAAAAAGCTCAATCCGGTGGCGGAAAAGCGGCTCGATATTTTGCGGGCGCTCGATACGCTCGGTGCCGGATTTTCGCTTGCCAGTCACGATATGGATATTCGCGGCTCCGGCAATGTTTTGGGTACCGAACAATCGGGACACATTAAAGACGTTGGTATAGCTCTGTATCATCAAATGCTCGACGAGGAAATTCAGCGGCAAAAGGCCGGACACGAGGCGGAAATTAATGCCGCGCTCGGCAATTCCGATTGGGCCCCGCAGATAACGACCGGCGTACCGCTGTTGATTCCGGAAGAATATGTACGCGATTTGGGTGTGCGTTTGGGACTGTATCGTCGTATCGGTGCGCTCAAAGACGCTAATGAACTGGCGGATATGCGCGAGGAGCTGATCGACCGTTTCGGCGCCATTCCGTCGGAGGTGGAAAATTTGTTGCAAACCATCGAAATCAAACAGCTGTGTTATCGTGCCAATATTGCCAAAGTCGATGCCGGCGCCAAAGGGATTTTGATTGCCTTCCACAACAACAAATTTGCGGCGGCGGATAAACTGATAGATTTGGTGTCGCGCTCGTTCGGGGTGTTCAAAATCCGGCCGGACCAGAAGCTGTTTGTTGATAGAGATTTGTCCTCTTATAACGAGCGGATTGCCATTTTGAAAAAGACCGTCGGTAAGTTGCTGGATTTGCTGTATTGCTAAGGTGTTTACCGTATTGTGTCGGCGGTTTTGAAGAATATCGAAAAATATATGTAAAGCGCAAATGTTATCAGTAATAAAATCAAGCGGCCGCGAAGTCGTCCGTTATTTTTGCTGTCGCGCCAGATCCCGCGGATAATATTGTCGCAAATAAGCACTATTGCTTCCGCAAATTCGTAGATTTCATCATAAATGCGCCGGTACAACGGTTTTTTTGCTTCTTTATCACTCATCCGCGCACTCCCTTAAGCATATTGCAACGCATCGAGTGCGCCTTGCAAAATATAAGCGGCGGCGGAGGCATCAAGCACCTTTTTGCGTTTGGCGCGCGACATATCGACTTCATCAATCAAAAAACGCTCCACGGCCGAAGAAGACAAACGCTCGTCCCAAAACATATAGGGCAGCGGAATTTCTAAAGCTAACTTCTCGGCAAAGGCGCGTACTTCTTTGGCAATCTCACCTTCGGTGCCGTCCATTTGCAACGGCAGACCGTACACAAAACCGCCGATTTCTTTTTCCGCCACAATGCGCTTAATTTCCGCCACATCTTTGGCCCAATCGGCACGATAAAGGATTTTGTACGAGGTGGCAATACCGCGCAATAAATCGGAGACGGCGATGCCCAAACGCTTGGAGCCGTAATCAAACCCGATAAGCGCCTGATATGTTTTAAGCGAACTCTTAAATTCTTTTATATCCATTTTTTCCTCTGACTAAACCTAGCGTTTTATGCCAAAAAAGTCAAACGGAATATGCTGTCTATAACCTGTTTTTTTGCTTTATTTTTTTTTAGCAATCTGTATGATATAGGCAAAATAAACGTTTATTTGAGGTGATAAAGAATGAAAATCAGATATATTTTGGCCGCGTTGCTGATGTTTTTCAGCATGCCGGCTCGTGCCGAACTGGAAATTGAAGTAAGCGGTGCCACTCGTAATCCGATGCCGATTGCCATTCCGGAAATGATCGGCTCCAACTCCAACATTTTTATGAAAATTGCCGGTAAAAACTACGGTGATAAGATTCACGAAGTGATTGCCGCCGATTTGGACCGCAGCGGCTTGTTCAAAATCATTCCGGAAAACAGCTATATCGAAACGCTGAATTCGATTGACCAGAAACCGAACTTTATCGATTGGCAGGCGATTAAATCCGAAGCATTGGTACAAAGCAAAATTACCGAACTGCCGAATAACAAACTGCAGGTAGATTTTCGCTTGTGGGATACGGTTGCTGAAAAGCAACTTTTGGGTAAGTCGTTTACCTCTACCACCGACAACTGGCGCCGTATTGCCCACGTTGTGGCCGATGCGATTTATGAACGTCTGACCGGCGATAAGGGCTATTTCAACACCCGCGTGGTTTATGTTTCCGAAAACGGCCAGGGACCGCGTAAGGTTAAACGTTTGGCGATTATGGACCAGGACGGCGAGAATCACCGCTTCTTGACCGACGGTCATAACCTGGTGTTAACTCCGCGCTTTTCGCCGAATATGCAGAAAATTACCTATATGGAATATGTCGGCAACAGCCCGCGCGTTTATTTGATGGATTTGACCACGGGCAGCAAGCAGGTTTTGGGTAACTTCCCGGGCATGACGTTTGCACCGGTATGGGCTCCGGACAGCTCTAAAGTGTTGATGAGTTATGCCAACAAGGGTAAGACCAACATTTTTGAAATGAACCTTAAAACCCGTGCGGTTAAACAGCTGACATTTGACAGCGCCATCGCTACTTCGGCCAGCTATTCGCCGGACGGCTCGCAGATTGTGTTCAACTCCGATAAAGGCGGCAATCAGCAGCTTTATGTTATGAGTTCGAGCGGCGGAGAAGCCGAGCGTATCAGTTTCGGCAACGGCCGTTATGCCACTCCGGTATGGTCTCCGCGCGGTGACTACATCGCCTTTACTAAGATGTCGGGCGGGGCGTTTTATATCGGTGTTATGGCACCGGACGGCAGCGGTGAACGCATTTTGGCCGACGGCTTTTTGGTAGAAGGCCCGACTTGGTCGCCGAACGGCCGCGTAATCATGTATTCGCGCCAGGACAGAGGCGGTCCGGTTCGTTTGTATACCATTGACTTAACCGGTTATAACGAACGCCGTGTCGTAACTCCGTCCGAGGCATCCGACCCGGCATGGTCGCCGTTGTTGCCGTTATAATATTGAGTTATATATAAAAAAAGACGGCGCAAAATCACAATGCGCCGTTTTTTTGTTTGATTGAGGTTTGCGATGAAAAAAGAAGATATAAAAGTTGATTTTGATAACAGTATTTTGGCTTTAAGCAATTCGCTGCTGCATCATTTCGGCGTTGCGAGCGAATATAAGTCGTTGCCGATTTTGGATAAGGCGCTGGCCGAAGGCTGGCAAAATGTGGTGTTTCTGATTTTGGATTGTTTCGGCAAGAATATTTTGGAATACCATCTTCAACCGAACGATTTTTTATATAGGCATCGGGTAGCTGATATTTCTACGATTTTTCCGCCGACCACGGCCGCCGCTACCATCACTTTTCATTCGGGATTGCCGCCGCTTGCTTCGGGGTGGATAGGTTGGATGAATTATTTTTCGCAATACGGCCGCGTAATCGAAAACTTCCGTAATATCGATTTTTATACCGGCGAGGAGCTGACAACGCCGCCTCCGGCCGATACGATTTTGAAGTATAAAAGCATTTACGAAAAAATTACCGAGCAAAATCCCGAGGTGGAATATCATCGGGTGTTTCCGGCGTTTGTCGAGGGCGGGGCGCAGACTTTTGATGAACTTTGTGAGCGTGTTGCCGCGGCCGCCGAAGCTGATGATAAGCGTAAGATAATTTCCGCATACTGGACTGAGCCGGACTATGCCATTCATCACAACGGTATTCACTCTGCGGAGGCAGCACAACAGGTCCGCGAGATAAATGCCAAACTTGAAAAAATGTGTGCCGGCTTGCATGATACGCTGGTGATAATTTCGGCCGACCACGGCGGTATAGATGTTGACGATATTATCATCGAACATCAGGATTTATGCGATACTTTCCGTCTGCCGCCGACCATCGAAACTCGGTTGATTTCTTTTTGGATTAAAGAAGGTTGCAACGATGAGTTTGTGCGTTTGTTTAACAAATATTACGGCGAGGAGTTTGTGCTCTTTACCAAAGAGGAATTTATGCAATCGCATATTTTGGGCTACGGCAAGCAGCATCCGCTGGTTGACGGGATGATCGGCGAATATGTGGCGATTGCTACCGGTACGTTGTCGCTCAATTACGATTCCGGCAAACGTGAGCCGAGATTGTTTGTGGCCACTCACGCCGGATATACCAAAGAGGAAATGACGGTGCCGCTGATTTTGGTAAAATGCGAATAGTTATCAAGTATCAGTGCCTGCCAGTTCAATTACCGTAACGCCTTTATCGGTTGCGGCTCTGCAGAATTCATAAGCGCGACTTTTGTAACGATTGTATGATATAATGAAGTCGCTGTTCTCCACGATATAACGGTTGCGATATATAATGCAACAGCGTTTGTATCCGGTGGCGCATTTATCGGGGAATATAAAGTCATCAAAATATCGTCCGTAAAAAATATAGCCGCTGTAGTCTTTTTGTATCGGATTCAGTTCGCTGACGCGTGAGATAACGAGTATTACGCGGATATGCGGATAGTCGTTTTTTATTTCCAGCACCGTATCATAAGCATCTTGCTCAAATCCGCCGATTTGCCCGACCAGAAAATCAGTGACGTTTTCTTGTTCTATCAGGCGGATTGCTTGTTTTTTGATGAGCTCTTTAAGTTTGAGATTGGGGCAGCGCACATGTTTTCTGCCGTGCATAAAATCATAGTCATTTCCGAAAAAAGCACAAGTCTTTCCCACCTTATTCCCACATCCAGTCCGTGCAATAAAAAAACACCGCTGTAAGGCGGTGGGTGTTGACAACTAAATCCCAATGCATTAGCCCATCTTATTCGGATAAACCTTATTCAATGGCACCCACCTCTATGGTGAGTCCATCACAAAATAACTCTTGCTTAAGCAAAAGTTATTTTGTCCTTGGGATTAGGGTTGTCACACCCTCCGTTGAGACGGACATCTCAACGCTAGAAAGTATAAAAGATAAAAAAACAAATTGCAATAACAAAAAACGCCTCGAGAATATCGAAGTGTTTTTTGTTTGCGGGTAATTGAATTATAACTACGAGATCGGCTGGTTTGATTTATCCCTTCTGCCGGAGTTTGCTCCGTCGGTTGTGCCGACGATGGTGCAAGTTAATCTACCAAAAACCGAGGATTTTTTCTGACCCACGCAATTACCAAAGAAATACCGATGCAAATCCAGCTTATAGGATAATCATTCCATAACTTTTCGCCTAAATATCGGGTATTTTCATTTAGAGATATAAAATAAACAATTCCGCAAATTATGTAAGCGTAAAATATCCATCCGACAGATTTAACATAATAAGCGACATCCGGATAATCAGTAAAAAATCTGTTTAGAAGCTTAACTCCGAAAATTATCACAGCAAACAAATATAACAAAAAAATTACAACGGAAAACACCATAAAAGGAATAACATTACAAAAAACGGAATGATGATAACAATATGAATCGATACCAGATAAGACTTCAAATACGGCCAACATTAACGCACCGACAAAGAGCAATTCATTAACTATGTTATTCATCATTCCGTCTCCTCTTACCTAATCATAATTGAAAACTATTTATTTTGCATATTCTGTCCCTAATTTATCTTTACAACACTCAATCCATTTCTTTTTTAAAACATATCGCAAAAACAGCGGATATCCGACGATAGGACACAAATCAAACAGGAAAAGAATAGGAAAAAGAGGTACGATGAAATGCAATTCAATTAATGCAATAATCCCAAATGCACACAATGTACTCAACACAAAATCAGCACATTTAAGAAAAAATATCTTTATAGCTCCACTTGTACCTTCTTTTTCCATATTCTGTTCCTTTTCAATGTTTTATTAATAGTGATATCTTTCCTCATCTTCATCTTTATAAAACATAGTTTTCAATTCTCGGAGATTTTTTGCAAGACTAATAATATTTGATTGTGACAATAAAGCATAATGCATGTTTCCGTAACTAATGCAGGAAATAGAATATATTTTACTTTATTATAGCTATTTTTGGTGCACTCAAGCCATTTTTTCCTCAGTACAAAATGTAAAAATAAAGGATATCCTATAACAAAACAAAGCTCCAAAAGGAATAGAATTAGGGAAAAAGGTGCATATCTATGAATTTCAATAATTATAATTCCTCCCAAACAAATATACGAAAAGAAAATATAACAAATTGCTGTCCAGAATATGTTTTTTATACCCTTTTCCCTCATATTTTACTTCTTTTTCAAGTTTTAATATTTATCCTCATCGTCATCATCATAAAACATATTTTTTGCTTTGTCAGTAAGAAAATTAAAACCTTGTTTAATAATTTTTTTGCCTGTAGCACCTAGTCCTCGCCCTATTGGTGTCAAATCTGCGCCTAACCCTGCCGCATTAGCAAATCCATTTACCGCTAAATTAGTTCCAAAATCGTTCCAATTTTCGGCATATCCGGCAGAAGCATTTAAGGTGTCGGTTAGAGCATTAAACGCTTTCTGTTTAAAATTTTCTCCTTTTGCCAAATGCATCGGTGTCATCATCGCTCCGGCAAATTCACCAACACCATAAGCTATCGGATGTTGCTGTTGTAAATCATTTTGCAACTTCCTGATTGCATCGCGTCCCATACTATAATTATTTGGGTTTAATGTAACTGCCGCAGTTGCCGCTCCCATTCCTTCGTCAAAGTTACCTAATGTTGCACCGGTGGCATAACCGACCGAAAAAGCCTCAGTTCCGCCGGCAAAATTATTCGCTGCATTTTTAACTTTATCCCAAGCACTTGTTTGCGGCTGTTGTAGTTGTTGTTGCAATTCATAACTCGGCATGGTTATTTGTTGTTCTGAACCGACCGGCATTCGCAGTTGTTGAATATTATTCTGTGTTTGCATCGACGGTGGCTGAGTATTGCCGTAGAGCTGTTTATAGTTATAATCGTCGTGTTCGTATAAATAATTCTGTATTTCGTTGGCAAACGGATTCGGCGAGTCCTCACTCGGTACGGGAATTTCCTTCATCTCGGCAAAGGTTCTTGCCCCGCGCGGATCCAAGTAGTAATACTCATCCTGTCCTGTTTGCGGATTTATCCGGTGTACCGGACGTTTCCCGAATATTCTTTCTCGATTTAATTCATTCATATTTTTTCCTTTCTTTTAAAATGCGAAAACCGCACGTCATAAAACGCACGGTTTTCGGTTGTTAGTATAAAAAAAGAACGCGGTTTATATAAACCAACGTTCGACCTCATATAACGAATTCACCCACGGATCCATTATGGTAATTCTTGTAGCACATTAGTCACTAAATGTAAAGTATTTTCTTATTTATTATAATAAAAATATTATCAAGAGCATATAAAAAAAGAGGCCGAAGCCTCTCTTTTTTTATTTTTTTGCCAGATGTTCCAGGAATTTTATCTGAATATCGGCTATCTGTTTTACGCTCTCAATCTCGACATATTCACCGGAGGCGTGCATACCGTCGCCGCTGCCGGAATGCATAATCACGGTTGAGCCCCTGACGGCAAACGCACGTGAATCGGTGGCACCGCCGATGTGTTCAAACTCAATCTGCCGCCCCATAATATTCTCGGCAAAGCGTTTATAATTCAAAATATCCGGGTCGTTTTCATCCATTACCACCGGCGTACTTGCAGAAACAATTTTATATTCCACGCCGTCTGCCATACATTTTTGCAAATTTTTCTCCAGATTTTCCACGCTCGAATTCTCGGTCAGGCGGAAATCGAGCAAGGCTTCGGCATAGTTGGAAATAATGTTGGAAACTTGTCCGCCCTCGATTTTTGCAAAATGCACCGTATCGAACCACTTGTCGGTCGGTTGCGGTAAATCGGCGGCATAATAAGGATAAATTTTACGAATATTCTGCCAAGTGTGCATCAATAACTCATTGGCATCAATGCCGTCCCACGGGGTAGAGCCGTGCGCTTCTTTGCCGCGGGCGATAATTTTAACAAACACCGGATTTTTGCACTTGCTGACGATTTTGGTAATATCGCCGCCGACATCATTATCCAACACGATTTTGGCGCTGATTTGCGGATATGCTTCCATAAACGATTCGGTGGATTTACTGCCTTTTTCCTCATCGGTGGAGAGGATAACCCCGAATTTGAGCGGCAGGTTATGCAATACGGCATATTCCATCGAGTTCATCGCTACTGCCGCAAACGATTTCATATCGAGGGTTCCGCGGCCGTACATTTTGCCGTCTTTGATTATCGGTTCAAACATCTCATCGGTTGCCGGCACTACGTCGATATGCCCCAGGATAATCACGTCAAAATCAAGCGTATCGCAGTTGCGTAAAAAAATAACCGGGGAAGCGGTTGTCTGAAAAATCTCAACTTTGGCCGCCGTGCCGTCAAATTTATGTTTGATATATTCCGCTGCCTTGGCGATTTCCGCGGCGTTGCCGGTTTCGGTGCGAAAACGAATTAAATCGACGATTGTTTGTAATAAATCCATTTTTTTCTGTCCTTATGCAATAATTTTTACTCTTTTTTTATATCTATACGGCATAATGCTTTAAAATAAGTAAAAAAGGATTTTTAATCATGAAGTCGTTATTTGTTACATTGATAGCTTTGGGATTAACATGGGGTTCGGTCGCTCAAGCCGAAGTTGAAGTTGAAGAAAGCGAGACGGGGTTGGCTATACCGCGTATGGTTTCTTTGCGCTCCAGCCGTATTAACGCACGTTCCGGTCCGGGCAGCAGATATCCGATAGAATGGGTGTATCAGCAAAAGGGCGCTCCGGTGGAGATTATTGCCGAATTTGAGCTTTGGCGCCAGATTAAGGACTGGGAAGGTTCGGAAACCTGGGTGCACAAAGCCATGCTCTCCGGCAGACGCTTTGTGAAGGTTGTTAATCCGGGCGAAAACAATATTTATGCCAAGCCGGAAACCGACTCTCGGGTGGTGGCGCACGTTGAAGACGGCGTAGTCGGCGAGGTGGATAAGTGTCCGGCCGACAGCGATATGTGCCTGATTAAATTTGACAGCGTACAGGGCTGGATGCCGCGCAACGTCTTGTTTGGTGTTTATGACGACGAGGTAATCAAATAAACCTTGAAAGAAGAAATAAAATTCAATGCCGATGAAGAGCTGCACTCCGTTATTGAGCGCTGGCAAGATTGGTTGTTGAAAGAACGTCTTTTTTCCGAGCATACGCTTGATGCTTATTCGCGTGATTTAGCAATTTTTCTGCAAAAAATAAGTCCGGATAAGGTTTTGTCTTTATCCGAGTTGGCCGGGCTTGAAGTGCGCGATTTTCGGCGTTTTTTGAGCGGGCGTTCGGCGCAATATATCAATAAATCTTCAATCGGCCGCGAGTTGTCGGCAATCAAGAACTTCTATAAATGGCTCGATGTTAATGAAATTGCCAAGAATCCGGCCATCAGCGTAATCTCTACACCGCGACAATCCAAGATTCTGCCCAAAGCGATAGATGCGGATGATGCGTTTAATCTGCTGGATGAGGCGACGGGAATGGCCTCAAACGCGTGGCAGGGGCTTCGGGATAAAGCGATTTTTACTTTGCTTTACGGCTGCGGGTTGCGTATTTCCGAAGCCCTGTCGTTAAATGTCGGCGATATTTCTGCCGAGAGCGAGTTCCTTCGCATAAAAGGTAAGGGGAATAAAGAACGAATAGTGCCCCTTCTGCCGATAATCTGGCAAAATATCGAAGCTTACCTTGCAAAAAGCCCGTATTCGACCAACGCAGGAGAACCGTTGTTCTTAGGGGCTCGAGGCGAGCGTTTGAATCCGCGTATTGTGCAGCGTCAGATGCAAAAGTTACGCGCCAGATTGGGACTTGCCGATACGGTAACGCCGCATGCGTTGCGCCATTCTTTTGCCACTCAGCTGCTTCAACAGGGAGTTGACCTGCGCTCCATTCAGGAATTATTGGGCCATTCATCCCTAATCACGACCCAGCGCTATACCGATGTTCAAACCGAAACCTTAAAGAGAGAATACCATAAAGCGCATCCGCTCGAAAAACAGAAATAAAAAAAGAGGCCTGCTTTTGCCGCGACCTCTCTTTCATAAACTCTGTCAGAAAATTACTTTAATTTCTTTTCAACGAATTCTTCGTGCTTACGAGATTTTTTATCAAACTTTTTAACCGTAAGCTTTTCCGGATGCGTTCTCGGATTTTTTTCTGCCAAATAGAAAGAGCCGGTACCGGCGGTGCTTTCCAACTTAATTTTAATTTTTACTGCTTTTGCCATTTTCTTACTCTTTTCAAAGTTAACAATTAAAACATTTAGGCGCATTATACATATTTGACAGCGCTTGTCAATAGTTTTTTTGATAGAAATGCGCGGTTTTGCAAAAGAATTTTGTTGCACCTTGTGACAAATTCTGCTATGTTAGACATAAATAAGGCAAAAGGAGCTGTTATAATGATAAAGTTAAACAAGAAATTCGAATTCGAGCAAGATGGTAAGACTTACAGCTTGTATAACCTGCCGGACGGGTTTGTGATTAAAGGTGACATTGATTTGGAAGGAAAAGGTCTGACCGAGTTACCTGATTTATCTAAGGTTACGGTAGATGGATACTTTTGGTGCGGTAGTAATAAATTAACATCCTTAAAAGGAGCACCGCGGGAAGTCGGCGGATATTTCGCTTGCAGCTATAATCAACTAACCTCTCTGGAAGGTGCGCCGCAAAAAGTCGGCGAACATTTTAATTGTGAACATAACCAACTCACTTCCTTAAAAGGGGCGCCACATGAGGTAGGCGGAAGTTTTAATTGTAGCAAGAATCAACTTACTTCTTTGGAAGGTGCTCCACAAAAAGTGGGTAAAGATTTTGAATGTAGCCTTAATCAATTAACCTCCTTAAAGGGGGCACCAACGGTGGTTGGTGAGAGTTTTAATTGCGGATTTAATCAACTTACTTCTTTGGAAGATGCACCACAGGTGGTACACAACTTGTATTGCTACTGTAATCAACTTACTTCGTTAAATGGTGCACCGAAAGCATTGTCAGGAAGCTTTGATTGTCATGAAAATCAACTTACCTCTTTAGAAAATGCACCGCAGATCGTGAGGGGATGTTATAACTGTGAAAAGAATAAACTCACGTCTTTAAAAGGAGCTCCGCAAGAGGTTGGCATGAGTTTTGATTGTTCCGAAAATTTATTAACATCTTTAGAAGGTGCGCCGCAAACGGTGGGTTTTTTAAATAGTGTAATCGGGTTCTTTAATTGTTCCGACAATAAATTAAAGACTTTGGATGGTGCACCGCAAACAGTACGTACTCACTTTTATTGTGACGATAATCAACTGAACTCTTTACTGGGAGCACCGCAAAAAGTCGGCGGGGCTTTTGGCTGTAAAGGCAACTCCGAGCTGACATCTTTGGTCGGAATATCTGAAATGTCGGAAGATGAAGAAATATATTGTGATAATATGTTAGCGGAAAAGTACGAGTGTTCCAAATCGGAAAAAGGCGGTATTCTATATAAAGATTTAATAGAAAATGCAGTTTATCAAAACGAGTTCAAAATAGAAAAAATCAGGCAGAAAAAACATGAAGATTGGGTAAAGAAGGATAGCGAAGCCAAAGCCAAACGCGATGCCGGATTTGCCGCGTTTAAGAAAAAAATTGCGGCAAAAGAGCGCGAAGAATAAAGAAAGGAAGAATCCATGGCGAAAATAAAATTAAACGATAACTTTGAATTCGAACAAGACGGTAAGACTTACAGCCTGTATAACCTGCCGGACGGGTTTGTGATTAAAGGCGATGTGGATTTATCCGGTAAAGATTTAACCGAACTGCCGGATTTATCAAAGGTTATTGTTGAGGGACTTTTTAACTGTGAGAGTAATTCTTTAACCTCGCTTAAAGGTGCTCCCCAAAAGGTCGGTAATGGTTTTTTCTGTGACCATAACCAGCTTACCGATTTGAAAGGTGCTCCGCAAGAGGTAAATGGAATGTTTTCTTGCTATGATAATAAATTAACATCGCTGGAAGGGGCACCACAGAAGGTTAGCGGGGCATTTTATTGCTGGGAAAATAAATTAACAACTCTGAAAGGTGCCCCGCAAGAAATCGGTGATAATTTTTCATGTAATCATAATCAATTGACTACCTTAGAAGGCGGACCGCAAAAGGTCGGGGGAGATTTTGCTTGCTTTGAGAATAAATTAACCACGTTGAAGGGAGCGCCGCAAAAAGTCAGCGGAAGTTTTCTATGTAATAATAATCAGCTGACTACCTTGGAAGGTGCTCCACAAGCAGTGTATGGCGATTTTGAGTGCCAGTGGAATCGATTAAAATCATTGGAAGGCCCTTTACAAATAGTCAGCGGTACTTTCAGAGGAAATTATAATAAGTTAACCACCTTGGAAGGCGGACCGCAAGAAATCGGCGGCCATTTTGAGTGCTTTCATAATGACTTAACCGACCTGAAAGGCGCACCGCAAAAAGTCGGTGGGAATTTTAGCATATGTAATAATAAATTGACATCGTTAGAAGGTGCTCCGCAAAAGATTAACGGAGATTTTGCCGTTACGGCCAATGAATTAACCTCTCTGCTCGGTATACCGCAAGAAATAGGCGGGGATTTTTATTGTTTGGCCAATCAGTTAAAAACCTTATTTAAATTGCCGGAAATGAAGAATGGCGCGTCAATTCACTGTGATATTGAACTGGCGCAGAAATACGGATTTGAGAAAAAGGAAATTATGGTATCGGTGTTGAAATCCAGTTCCACCTATCAAAACGAGTTCAAAATAGAAAAAATCAGGCAGAAAAAACATGAAGATTGGGTAAAGAAGGATAGCGAAGCCAAAGCCAAGCGCGATGCCGGATTTGCCGCATTTAAGAAAAAAATTGCGGCAAAAGAGCGCGAAGAATAAAGAAGGGAAGAATCCATGGCGGAAACAAATAAAAAAATAGAATTCGAACAGGACGGCAAAACTTATAACCTTTATGACTTGCCGGACGGGTTTGTAATTAAGGGCAGTTTAAACTTAAGCGATAAGGGTTTGACCGAATTGCCGGATTTATCCAAGGTAGTTGTTAACGGCAGTTTTTGGTGTGATGAAAATAAATTAACGTCGTTAAAAGGCGCGCCGCAAAAAGTCGGCGGTGCATTTTGTTGCAGACGCAATAAAATCAAAAGTCTGGAAGGTATGCCATTGGAAGTGGGCGGAAAATTTGATTGTTGCCTCAATGAAATAACTTCGCTGCAAGGGCTGAAAAAAATCGGCGGCAGCTTTTTGTGTTGCGGTAACAAACTGACTTCGCTGGAGGGTATGCCGCAGGAAATTAACGGTGATTTTGAATGTGATAATAATGAAATTACCTCTTTAGCAGGTGCTCCACGGAAAGTGCGCGGCAGCTTTTGGTGCTCCGAAAATAAACTTACGACTTTGGAGGGGGCTCCGGAATATGTCGGCGGCGATTTCGGTTGTTCCGTAAATGATTTAATCTCGCTAAAAGGTGCGCCGCAAGCCGTGGACGGAAAATTCAGATGCTGCGAAAATGATTTGACAACCTTAAAAGGCGGTCCGCAATTTGTATATGATGATTTTATCTGCGACAGTAATCAGCTGACCACCTTGGAAGGAGGGCCGGAATATGTCGGCGGAAAATATGATTGCCAATATAATAAGCTGACCTCGTTGCGCGGAGTACCGGCAAAAATCGGCGGAGATTTTATATGTGAGGGAAATGAAATCGAAACATTGGTCGAAGTGCCGAAATTAACCGGAAACAGCGGTATTTTCTGCGATAATGAATTGGGTGAAAAATACGGTTTTGAAGAAGCAAGGGATAACGGTATTTTGTATGAGGAATTGGCCGACACCACACTCTATAAGAGTGAACGGGCAGCCTACAATATCAGGATGAAGAAAAATCAGGAACGAACCGCTGCGGAAGATATGAAAAAGGCCAAACGAGATGCCGGATTTGCCGCGTTTAAGAAAAAACGGTCCGCAGAAAGAGAATAAGGAGCACGGCGATGGCAGAACTTAACGATAAATTTGAGTTTGAACAGGACGGAAAGACTTATAGCCTTTATAATCTGCCGGACGGGTTTGTAATCAAAGGCGATGTTGATATAAGCGATAAAGGTTTGACCAAACTGCCTGATTTATCTAAGGTTAAGGTGGAAGGAGATTTTCACTGTTTCAATAATCAATTGACCTCTCTACAAGGGGCACCGCGAGAAGTCGGAGGAGATTTTGATTGCGAAAATAATCAACTGACTTCCTTAATCGGAGCGCCGCAAGAAATCGCCGGGAATTTTCATTGCGGCGACAATCAACTTACCTCCTTAGAGGGCGCGCCGCAAAAAGTAGGATACAACTTTCGCTGCTCCGATAATAAATTAACCTCATTAAGTGGTGGGCCGAAAGAGGTCGGAGAAGGTTATTATTGCGTTAAAAACAGGCTGACTTCGCTTAAAGGTGCACCAAAAAAAATCGGAGAGAATTTTTGTTGTGGTGATAACCCCGAGTTAACGTCTTTGGTCGGAATACCGGAAATGCCGGAGAAGGATAGAATATATTGCGATGATGCTTTAGCTAAAAGATACGATTGTTTCAAATTTAGAGATGGCAGTATCTGGTATAAAGATATGGTAGAAAGTACGGCTTATCAAAATGAGCTTAAAATAGAAGAGCTCCGGCGGAAAAAACACGAGGATCGGGTAAAGAAGGATACCGAAGCCAAAGCCAAACGCGATGCCGGATTTGCTGCATTTAAGAAGATGAAATCCGAGGAACGAGAATAGATTTTTCCGCATCTGAGTATAAAAAAACGCCGTGCAAAAAGAGCAGGGCGTTTTTCTTATTTTTATCCATATTGAATTACGAATGGTCCAAAAACGAGCGCAGACGCTTCGAACGGCTCGGATGCTTCAGCTTACGCAGAGCCTTGGCCTCAATCTGCCGAATACGCTCACGTGTTACGTTGAATTGCTTGCCGACTTCTTCCAAAGTGTGGTCGGTGTTCATACCGATACCGAAACGCATACGCAATACGCGTTCTTCTCGCGGCGTCAGCGAAGAAAGAATCTTGGTGCAGGTTTCCTTTAAGTTGCTGTGAATCGCCATATCCAGCGGCTGCATTGCGCTCTCGTCGGCAATAAAATCGCCCAGCGACGAATCTTCCTCATCACCGACCGGAGCTTCCAAGCTGACCGGCTCTTTGGCAATTTTCATTACCTTGCGGATTTTATCAAGCGGCATGGAAAGACGCTTTGCCAATTCCTCAGGCACCGGCTCACGCCCCATTTCCGCCAGCATCTGGCGCGAGGTGCGTACCAATTTGTTGATGGTTTCAATCATGTGTACCGGAATACGAATGGTGCGTGCCTGATCGGCAATCGAGCGTGTAATCGCCTGACGTATCCACCAGGTGGCATAAGTAGAAAACTTGTAGCCGCGGCGATATTCAAATTTATCAACCGCTTTCATTAAGCCGATGTTGCCTTCCTGAATCAAATCCAGGAACTGCATGCCGCGGTTGGTGTATTTCTTGGCAATCGAAATAACCAAACGCAGATTGGCCTCAATCATTTCTTTTTTGGCGCGTTCCGCTTCGCGTTCGCCTTTCTTGATGGTTTCGACCATGCGGCGGTATTCGCTGATAGGCAAATCGCATTCCTTAGCCATTTGGGCAACGTTTTGGCGGATTTCCGCAATCTCATTGCCGTATTTTTCCAGGAATAACTGCCAATGCTTGTCTTTTTCTTGCGCAATCTTGTTCATCCAATTCGGGTCAAGCTCGGATTTTTGATAAGACTTGAGGAAATCTTCGCGCTTAATCTTGCAGGCCGTGGCATAACGCAACAGCTTACCTTCCTGCGTCAACAGGCGGTTATTCAAATCATTAAGCTGTTCAACCAGCTGCTCTACCCGCGAACTGTTGAGGTGAATTGAGCTCATCAGCTCAACCAATTCTTTTTTCAGCTTAATATACTTTTTCTCGGTTGAGGCGATAATTTTGCGGCCGGATAAAATAGCAGCCATACGTTGGCTCTGCACCTTGCGCAGATTGTCGTATTGGCCGGCGATTTTGCTCAAAGTTTCCAACACCGGCTGCAACAGCATATTTTCCATGGCAGAAACGGAAGTCGCGCTGTGGCCGATACCTTCGGCATCTTCGTCATCTTCGTTTTCGGCGGAATCTTCTTCCATCTGCTCGATAGAATCGTCATCGTTTTCTTCCATATCGCCGCTGACTTCGCCGTCGAGGTCGATATCTTCGTCCAAATCGTCGTCGATTTCATCCAAATTCGTTTCGTCGAGTTCTTTGGTAACTTTTTCAAAATCGTCAACAACCTGAGTTTCGGAAGTGTCATCATAAACCATGGCTTCGGAATCGTCACCGTACATCATTTCCAAATCAACCACGTCGCGCAGCTGCAATTCGCCGCTTTCCAACTGGTCACGCCATTCGGAAATTGCCTTCAAAGTCATCGGGCTTTCGCACAACCCGCTGATCATAACGGTTTTACCGGCTTCGATTCGCTTGGAAATTGCTATTTCGCCTTCGCGCGAGAGCAGTTCCACCAAACCCATTTCTTTGAGATACATTCTCACCGGGTCGTCGGAATGACCGATGTCTTTGATGTCAATATTGCCGACGTTTTCGATATCTTCGCTTTCGTCGCCGTATTGATATTCTTCCGAGCCTTTTTCGTTTTCTTCCTCATCCAGCTCGGAATCTGAGGTAATGGTAATCCCCATCTCGGAGATGTTGGACATTATATCTTCCAGTTTTTCGGAAGAAAGTTTTTCCGGCGGAAGAGCCCGATTGAGTTCTTCCATGGTGATATATCCGAGTTTTTTGCCCTTGGCAATTAAGTTTCTGACAGCGCTTTCCGACGCTGAAACAATAGCTTCATCGCTATTTTCCGTTTCGTATAAATCCTGATTGTTTTTCTCAGCCATGACGTTCCTTAAAAAATCGATTTTAATCTTTAAAAAGATTACATTTGCTAGCACGGCATATATTTAGTGAATTTTTATCAAATTGTCAAGAACAGAACGTGAAAAAATTAAATTAATTCATCATCTGTTAAAAACTTGTTGCGTTCAATGATGAGTTGTTTGTATCTGGCATAGATGTCTTCGGCATTTTCCGGCTGATTTTTGAGTGATGCTGTACATTCTTTTATTTCTTTATCTATTTGTTTTAATTGAATTTCTTTCAAACTTGCATTAATTTCCGTTTTTAATTCCGGCAGAGTTATTTTCTGCATTTTATACATATTGAATTCCCAAAGTTCTTCAATCTTGCCGGCAAAATTTAACTGCAATTTTTCCACAAGCACATCCGAATCGGTGTTTTTTTCTTCTTGCACGATTTCGATAATCTCATTTAATATCTTGGCAAACGGACTTTTGCCGACATCAAACTCCGCCAGGCGTTCGCCGTAATCTTCCGCCAACTTCGGATACAGCATCATTGCCGCCACGATTTTACGCAAAAACAAATCGGTAAGCGGTGTTTTTTTAACCAGATTATAACCTTGTTTATTTTCTAAAGTTGTACGTGAATTTCTGTTATATAATTTATTGTTTTTATTTGATTTATTTCCGGAAGTATTGTTATTTTGATTCTGGCCGAATTCGGCACCGCGACCGAAGGCATAATAAATCCGCTTTTTCATTTCCTGCGTATAATAATTGCGGATTTGATTATCCTTTATTTTCGCCACTTCTTCAAAGATTTCTTTTTCTATCAGCGCCTTTTGCTCCGGGGTTTCGGTATTTTTATTCATTTTGCATTTATGCCAGAGAATATCTACCAAAGGCCGTGCTTTAACCAAATATTTTTCAAACGCTTCCGCTCCGAATTTATGCAACAATTCGTCCGGGTCTTTGGCTTCTTTCAAAAAGATATAGTTTACCGAATATCCGGCCTTCAGGTTAGGCAATACCCGGTCCACCGAGCGAATGGCCGCCCTTATGCCGGCGGCATCGCCATCAAAGCACAGAGTAGGGATGTTGCATACTTTCCAGGCCTCAAGTATTTGTTCTTCCGTCAGGGCCGTACCGAGCGGCGCCACCGCATAGCTGAAACCATAGCTGTCCAACGCGATAACGTCCATATAGCCTTCGCAAATAATCAGCCGCTTATCGGAATATGCCGATTCGCGCGCATTATTCATATTGTAGAGAATCCGCCGTTTATTGAAAATCGGAGTTTCCGGCGAATTGAGGTATTTCGGTTGGCCGTCACCCAAAATTCTGCCGCCGAAGGCAATTACGTTTTTCTGCTTATCCATAATCGGAATCATCACTCGGTCAAAGAAAAAGTCGTTAGGATGGCGATTTTTGTCTTCCGGAACGCTGATTAGGCCCAAATCGGCCATATCCTGCTCGGATATCCCTTTAGAAGAAAGATATGCCTTCAGCGCGTTATTGCTCGGTGCGTAACCCAGGCGAAATTTTTTCATCGTATCTTCGCTCAGACCGCGTTTTTGCGTAAAATAAGCGTATCCTTTGGAGCCGACCGGCATCCGCAAGTTCTTTTCAAAAAACTCCGCGGCCATATCCATAATTTCGTAAAGCGATTTGCGGCGCTGTACCGCTTCCTGATTTTCGCGCGAGAGAGCCGGCAACTCCATACCGACCCTGGCAGCAAGCTTTTTGACGGCATCAATAAAAGGCAGGCCTTCGTTATCCATCAAAAACTTTACGGCATCGCCATGAGCGCCGCAACCGAAACAATGATAAAAACCTTTGCTTTCGTTAATGGTAAAAGAGGGAGTTTTTTCCTGATGAAACGGACACAATCCGGTATATTCCCGGCCGCGCTTTTGCAATTTTACTTTTTCACCGATGATTTCGGCGATGGAAATCCGGCTGCGCAGTTCATCCAAAAATTTTGAAAAATCGTCGTTCATCAGATTAAACGCCGTTTCCTAAGACAGAAGCTGTTTAATAATACCGGAAGCGGCACCGAAATCCATTTGTCCGGCAAATTTGTTTTTGAGAGCTCCCATAACTTTGCCCATATCCTTAATCGAGGCGGCACCGACCTCGGCAATAATCGCTTTGATGGCGGCTTCCGCTTCTTCGGCCGAAAGCTGCTTCGGCAAAAAGCGGTTAATCACGTCAATTTCCGATTGCTCTTTCTCGGCTAAATCCGGACGGTTGCCGTCCTGATAAATTTTAATCGATTCTTTGCGTTGTTTAATCATGGACTGCATCATGGCGAGCAATACCTCGTCCGATGCCTTTTCCTGCCCCTTGCCGCGTGCTTCCACGTCTTTTTCCTTTTGACCGGCAATAATCAACCGCACCGCGTTAACGGTTTGGGTGTCGCGACTTTTCATTGCTTCTTTTAAACTGTTTTGCAAATCATCTCTTAACATTTTTTATCCTTTCAATTTTATCTGTTTATATCATCCAGTGTAATTCTGATTTTCCGTGCGTTTGCCGATGGCGGGTCGAGCAAAATTCTGAACAAAGCGCCGAATTGCGGCTCCAATTTATGTTCGGAAAGAATCTCCGTTATCTCGTCTTCTACCGAGTTGTCGGCGGCAATAACCGAAGCCTTGACCGGCAAAACAAATACGGTACTCTTGCCCGCGTTATATAGTCTGCCGCTGACTTCCAAATAAGGCTTTCCGTTTTGTTTGATGTTTTTAATCAGCACGTCTTCAATCGTCAAATCCTTACCGCGATAAATGCTTTCCGTGCCCAAACGGGTATACAGCTGTTCCATCATCGGCACTTTGGCTACCACATCGTAGCGATAATCCCAGATCAGTCTTGCACCGAGTATAATCGACGTAAGCAGCAGAAAAGCCGTCAGCATATAAACCGAAAAGTTATTCAACGTGTAATGGTGGATTTTTTGCAATAAGCCCATATCTTCAACGGTATCGCCCGATGAAAAAAGATTTTTGGTATTGTGCGACAGACGTTTGAACATAACATCAATATCGTCGCTGACATCGGGAGCGGCGGTAACTTCATCTTCAACCGTGTTCAGTTCTTCGGGAGACGCCGTAACTTCGGTTTGCTCCGGCGCGGTTTCGGTTTCCGGTTCAACCAAAGTATCATCGCTCGGATAAACCATCCAGATATAACCGCACTCCGCACATTTGAATTTTTTACCGCTTTCCGGTATGTAATCTGCCGAAATATTATACACCGCTCGGCATTCGGGACAACTTATTAACATATTAACCTCTTTTTTTTACACTATATTCCAAAAATATTGATAAGCAATTAAAAAAAATATTTTATTAAATAGATTATTGTAGTATTATCCGTCTATCGTCTGTTGGGAGGAGAAATTATGACGGATAATACAACAAATATATTGCAACCGATTATAGACATGCAAAATGTTTCGGTAGGTTATGACGGCGAGGATGTTTTGAGCAATATCCACCTGTCGCTGATGCCGGGTTCTTTCAGCTTTGTTACGGGAAAGAGCGGCGCCGGCAAAACCACTCTTTTAAGTATGCTTTATTTAACCAAACGGCCGAGTAAAGGTGTTTTAAACGTATTCGGCAACAATATTAATTTCTCCAATCGCAACAGTTTGGCCTTAATGCGGCAAAAAATGGGGGTTGTGTTCCAAGATTTCCGTCTGTTGGACCATCTGACGGTTTATGATAATATTGCGTTGCCGCTGCGGGTACGCGGAATGAACGAAAAAGAAATCAATAAGCGCGTTACCGAGCTGTTGAAATGGATTGAACTGCATAAAAGCGTATATAAACAATGCAGTACCTTATCCGGCGGTGAAAAGCAACGTGTGGCTATTGCCAGAGCCGTGATTAACCGTCCGGACATTTTGTTTGCCGACGAGCCGACCGGCAGCGTAGACTCCGAAATTGCCGAGAAACTTATGCGCTTGTTGGTCGAACTCAATAAAGTAGGGACCACTATCGTGCTTGCTACCCACAACGAGCAGCTGACTTCAACTTATAACTATCAGAGAATCGATTTATCCAACGGTACCGCCAAATTATATCCGGCGTTGCAGCGTGTATAACGGAGAAAGCCATGTACAGAGAATTGATGCGTAAAAACGAAATAACGGTCGAAGACGAAGATACATCCTTGTTTATGTATGTGTTGTCGTCGATTTATATGTATTTGTTTGTGGTGGTGCTGGCGATGGTTATGGCTATTCATTCCATGGTTACCAACTGGGAAAAAGACATTACCGGTTCGATAACGGTGCAGGTGTTGCCGGTTGAAGACGACGATAAAAAGATAGATAACGAGAAAACTCAGGCCGAAGTCAATAAAGTTTTGCAATATATGGAAAATGTTTCGGGGGTTAAGAGCGTAAATGTTTTGGATGCGCAAAGTATTGAAAAACTGATGACACCGTGGCTCGGTAACAAAGTTGATATTTCGTCGCTGCCGATTCCGCAACTGATGGATATTCAGCTGGAAGATGATGCGGAAATAAATTATGACGAGATTACCCGCAATCTGTATAAGATAACCCCGAATGCTTCGATTGATAATCACCGTTTGTGGCTTAATCGTCTGCTGAAGTTTGCCAACTCGCTCAATTCGTTGGCTTTGGCGGTGTTGACGATGGTGGTGGTAATTTGTGCCTTTTCGATTTATTATTCCACCCGCGCCAGTTTGGGGATTAATATGAATTCGATAGAAATTCTGCATATTATCGGGGCGCAGGATGATTATGTGGCCAGACAATATGCCCGCAGTTATGCCAAAATCGGTTTCTTTTCCGGGGTTATCGGTCTGATGATCGCCGTGCCGACGATTATTTTGATATCAAAATATGCCATTTCCGCCGGCAGCGGATTGTTAAACGGCGCCGGTTTGACCCAGCTTCATTGGATATTAATGATGTTCACCCCGGTGTTTTCGCTGTTTTTTGCAAAAATAACCGCTTATTATACGGTACGTAAATCGTTGGAGAAAATGTGTTAATGATAAACTCAAAAAGAATATACCTGCTTGTCGCCATTATATTTGTATTATTTATGGCGTGGGCGGCGGGTTTTTTGCTTTTTGACAATGCCATTAACAAATATGCGGCCGACAAATATTGCAAAACCGACGCGGTTGTGGTTTTGACCGGCGGCCGTAATCGCATAGCGGAATCCATCCGTCTGTTGAACGATAATCTGGCCGAAAAGCTGTTTATCTCGGGCGTATCCGAAAAAGTATCAATCAAAGATATCGAGAACAAGGCCGGAGTGCACATCGACAGTCCGGACAAGGTGGAACTGGGATATAAGGCTCACGATACCATCGGCAACGCTTTGGAAATTAAGGAGTGGATTGAAAATAATAACATTACTTCCGTGCGGCTGGTTACTTCCAATTATCATTTGCCGCGCAGTATGGTGGAGTTGAATGCACTGGATTTGCCGCTGGAGATTCTGCCGCATCCGGTATATTCCGACAGCATCGCCAAAAGGTGGTATATGTCGTGGGGAACGTTTAAGTTTATGGCAGAAGAATACAATAAATTCCTGGCTGCCTGGTTGCGTAATTTGTTTTAGGAGAAGTTTTATGCTGTATATTCGGTCTTTTTTAACCAATATTCTCTTTTTCGGTACCTTGATGGTAGGGTGCACGATTCAGCTGATTTTGGCGTTTTTCCCGCGTAAAGTGACCATTTATTTTTGGGATAACATCATTATGCCGGTCGCTTTGTTTTGGATACATTTTTTCGGCGGCATAAAGTTTGAAATACGTGGTAAAGAAAACATTAAAAAACAACACGCAATTTATGCCTGCAAGCATGAATCGGCGCTGGAAACTTATTCTTTTACGCAATTTGTGCCGACTATCACTTATATTTTGAAAAAAGAGCTGGTTTATATGCCGTTTTTCGGCTGGACACAGTATTTCTACGGGATGATACCGGTTGACCGCAAAGGCGGCGCCTCGGCTATGAAAAATATGGTCAGATCGGTTAAAAAGCAAACGGATACCGGCCGGCCGGTGGTTATTTTTCCGGAAGGAACCCGTTGTTTGCCGGGAACTACCAAAGGTTATAAATCCGGAATTTATTTCTTGGCCGAAAACATAAATCTGCCGGTTGTTCCGGTTGCCTTAAACACCGGTTTGTTCTGGGCAAAGAACTCGTTTTTGCGCTATCCGGGTACGGCGGTGTTTGAATTTTTGCCGGCCATCAGCGCGGAGGGCAAAACCAAAGAAGAATTTATGAAGGAATTACAATCCGTTATAGAGGATAAATGTGCTCAATTAAATGCGGAAGCAGCAGCCAAATATCCGCATGCGGCCAAAATGTTGGAACAAATTAGGCAAGAGGCAAAACAATGAAAACCATCGGCAAGTTAATCAAAGCAACCTGCACCGCGTTGGGTGCGATTATGTTGATATGTATCGTGATATGTACGGCATTCGGTATGTACGGCAGTGCCGTTCAAATTCAGGCACATTCGGTTATTACCGTTGACTTCAGCCACAATTTCGGCGAACAGGCGACCGATAATATTTTGGATGAACTTATCGGGCGGGAAAGTATGCGTTTTGCCGATTTGCTCAAGTCAATCGAAGTGGCGGCAACCGATAAGCGGATTGACGGGATTATCGCCCGATTGGATATTTCCGATTTAAAACTGGCACAAATACAAGATGTGGCGCGGGCGATTACCACTTTTCGCAAAAGCGGGAAAAAGGCTTATGTGTTTTCGCAGGGTTTCGGGCCGTTGGGGCAGGGTAACCGCGAATATTATCTGGCCACTTTCTTTGATAAAATCTATATGCAACCGCATACCACCATCGGTTTGACCGGTATCGGTATTGAGTTACCGTTTGCCCGCTCGATTTTGGATAAATTGGGGGTTTATCCCGAATTTTATACGCGTTATGAATATAAGACGGCCATGATGTCGTTTACCGACGAGCATATTTCGGCGGCTTATACGGCGGAAATGACGCGCCTCGGCAACAGCCTGATGAATGATTTGAAAAAAGATATCGTCACCAATCGTCAGCTGACGGCGGATATCGACACCATTATCGCCGCAGCGCCGCTCAGCGCGGAAAAAGGCAAAGAATATAATATGATTGACGAGATTATGTATTTGCCGGATTTGGAAGAGCTGATGAAAAAAGACGGGGCAAAAGAATTTGTCGCCGTTGAAGATTATGCGTCGCAGATACAGCCGAATGAGGGCGAATTGCCGACAATCGCCGTGTTGAATTTAACCGGTCTCATCAACAGCGGCAAGAGCACCACCGATTTTGACGGGCAGGCGGTTATCGGCAGTCAGAGCGTGGCGGAAGATTTGGCGGAAATCGAAGAACTCGATAACTTAAAAGCTCTGGTGGTACGAATTGACAGCCCGGGCGGCAGTTATAATGCGGCCGACGAAATCTATTATGCGTTGAAGTTTTTGAAAAATAAGAAGAAAATACCGATAATCGTTTCGCAGTCCGGCTATGCGGCATCGGGCGGCTATTTTGTTTCTCTGGCCGGCGACGTAATTATGGCGGAACCGACCACCATAACCGGTTCCATCGGCGTTTTGGGCGGAAAGTTCGTATTACAGGAATTGTGGAATAAAATCGGCTTGAACTGGAGCGAAATAAATATCGGTAAAAATGCCGGAATTTTGAGCGTAAACCGACCTTTCAGCGCCGACGAAAAACGCATTTTCAACCAATCTCTCGACGAGGTTTATCAAGACTTTACGGCCAAAGTTACGGAAAATCGCCGACTGACCCAAAATATCAATAAAGTGGCGCGCGGACGGGTTTGGACCGGCAGCGAAGCACTCGAATTGGGGTTGGTTGATAAACTCGGCGGTTACAGTATGGCAATCGGTGAGGCCAAAGATAAAGCTGGTATTGCGCCGAATGCCAGAATAAAAATCGTTACCTATCCGCGTGAAAAAAGCTTTAGCGAAAAAGTACGCGATATGGTAATGCAAAGCAAGGTCGATACGGCGGATATTTTAAGTCAAAGCGGTGTTGATATCCGTTATTTAAAACTTTTCAAACGTTTGCAATATGATACTGTATTGTTACCGTTTATGTTGAATATTTAATCAAAAAAGGTGTGAATTATGGCAATAGATAATTTGACGGTGAAGCAAATTGCGTTTTTATCCCGTCTGAAAGTGGAAGATGAAAAGGTGGAGGCAACCAAGGAGGAATTTAATAAAATTCTGAACTGGATTGAAGAATTGAACGAAGTGGATACCGATAAGGTTGAGCCGCTGATATCGGTCAACGATACGGTGCTCAGAATGCGCGAAGATACGGTTGCTTCCGGTAACTGTAAAGACGAGGTGTTGAAAAATGCCCCGGCCGCCGAATATGACTATTTTGCCGTGCCGAAAGTAGTGGAGTAAAAAGATGACCGATATTACCGAATTAACAGTAAGTGAAGCTCTGAATGCCCTGAAAAAACATGAATTTACCTCGACAGAATTAACCGAGGCGTATCTGCGCCGAATGGAAGATAATCGGCAATACAATGCCTATATCACGGAAAGTGCCGATACAGCCATGGAACAGGCCAAAGAGGCGGATAAACGCTATGCCGCCGGCACTAACCGCGCGCTTGAAGGTATACCTCTCGGCATTAAAGATTTGTTCTGCACCAAAAATATTCGCACCACGGCGGCTTCGCATATTTTGGATAATTTCATACCGCCGTATGAGTCGACGGTTACGCAAAATCTGCTCAATGACGGCGCGGTATTTCTGGGTAAATTGAATTTGGATGAATTTGCCATGGGCGGCAGTAACGAAACCAGCTATTTCGGACCAGTTATCAACCCGTGGAGCAAGGATAAACCGCTGGTTCCGGGCGGTTCTTCCGGCGGTTCGGCCGCAGCCGTGGCAGCGCACTTATGTGCGGCGGCAACCGGTACCGATACCGGCGGCTCCATCAGAGAGCCGGCGGCATTTTGCGGTATTACCGGCATTAAACCGACTTACGGCCGTTGTTCCCGTTACGGCATTGTGGCATTTGCATCATCTCTTGATCAAGCCGGACCGATTGCGCAAGATGTTCGCGATTGTGCAATTTTGCTCAAGAGTATGGCCGGATTTGATGACAAGGATTCGACTTCGTGCGAAGTTCCGGTACCTGATTATGAGAGCTTTATGAACGGAGATGTCGCCGGCCTGACTATCGGAATGCCGAAAGAATATCGTCCGGAAGGCTTAAATCCGGAAGTTGCCGCATATTGGGATAAAGCGGCCGAATATCTTAAGGCCCGCGGTGCTAAAATCAAAGAAATATCGTTACCGCATACCAAGTATGCTTTGGCCACGTATTATGTTTTGGCACCGGCGGAAGCGTCGTCCAATCTGGCCCGCTATGATGGTATTCGCTACGGTTTCCGCGCTCCGGGACAGCAGCATTTGGACGATTTATACATCAATACCCGCACTCAGGGCTTTGGGGCCGAAGTAAGACGTCGCATTATGATCGGCACTTATGTTCTTTCTGCCGGCTATTATGACGCTTATTTCTTAAAGGCTCAGAAGATGCGCCGCCTGATACATGACGACTTTATGAACGCATTTAAAGAGTGTGATGTTATTCTGACACCGACTTCGCCGATTACGGCTTTCCCGATAGGCGACGAAAGCATGTTGCAAAATCCGATTAATATGTATTTGAACGATGTATTTACCGTTTCGGTGAATTTGGCCGGATTACCGGCATTCAGCCTACCGATCGGGCTTTCCGCCGAGGGCTTGCCGTATGGTATGCAGCTTATCGGTAAACCGTTTGACGAGGGTACGCTGTTTAATGTGGCGGCTAAACTCGAAGCAGATGCAAAGTTTGAAAGGAAATAGAGATGTCCGAATATATAATCACAACCAGCAAAGGAAAATGGGAAGTCATCGTCGGGTTGGAAATTCACTGTCAGATTATTTCCAAATCCAAAATTTTCAGTAGTGCTTCTACCGAATTCGGCGACGACCCGAACGTTAACGTGTCGTTCGTTGATGCGGGAATGCCGGGAATGTTGCCGACACTCAACAAAGAATGTGTGCGTCAGGCGGTTAAAACCGGCTTGGGCTTAAATGCCAAAATAAATAAGTATTCGGAATTTTCGCGCAAAAACTATTTCTATGCCGATATGCCGACCGATTATCAGATTACGCAATTCCGTTATCCGATTGTGGGAGAAGGGGAAATCACCGTTGATTTGAGTGACGGCAGCAGCAAAAAAATCGGCATTGAGCGTATGCATATCGAGCAGGATGCCGGCAAATCAATTCACGATTTAAACCCGACCAAGAGTTATATCGATTTAAACCGTGCCGGTGTCGGCCTGATGGAAATCGTCACCAAGCCGGATTTCCGTTCGCCGGAAGAAGCCGGGGCATTTTTACGTAAATTACGTTCGATTGTACGCTATCTCGGCACTTGTGACGGCAATATGGACGAGGGCTCGATGCGTTGCGACGTCAACGTTTCGGTGCGTCCGTACGGCTCGACTGAGTTGCGCCCGCGCAGTGAGATGAAAAACGTCAACAGCGTCAAGTTTGTGATGCAGGCTATAGAAAACGAGGCCAAGCGCCATGTGGAAATATATGAGAACGGCGGAAAAATCGAACAGGAAACCCGGCAGTTTGACCCGACCACCGGACAGAGTAAGTTGATGCGCAAAAAAGAATTTGCTCACGATTATCGCTATTTTCCGGAGCCGGATTTGCCGCCGCTGGTGCTCAGTGATGAATATATCGAAGGCATAAAAGCCGAAATGATTGAGTTGCCGGACGCCAAAAAGCAGCGCTTTATAACAACCATGGGCTTAACCCCTTATGATGCCGCGGTTTTGTGCGAAAACAAAGAACATGCCGAGTTTTTTGAAAAAGCCGCCACCGGTCACGATGCCAAAAAAGTGGCAAACTGGATGATGAGTGATTTCTTTGCCATGCTTAACAAAAAGCGTCTGGATATTGCGCAAAGCCCGGTAAGTGCCGAGAATTTGGGTAAATTGGTCGAGCTTATAAGTAAAGAAGTCATCTCCGGCAAAATCGCCAAAGATGTGTTTGAAATTATGGCTCAAACCGGCGAGGATCCGGAAAAAATAGTGGAAGAAAAAGGCTTGAAGCAGGTTACGGATACCGGCGCCATCGAAAAAATCATCGATGATGTGATTGCCTCCAATCCGGACAATGTGAGCGCTTACAAAAACGGCAAAACTAATTTAGCCGGCTGGTTTGTCGGCCAAGTGATTAAGTTGTCGCAAGGCAAGGCTAACCCTGGAATCGTCAATAAATTAGTCAGAGAAAAATTGGATAAATAACATGTGGATGAACAGTACAAACAGAGTAGATCAGTCCGACGCCGTATCGCCGCTGAACCATGATGTGGCCGGTGCTTTTTCGCGTAAGGGCAAATTTATCAAGAAAATAAATCGCGACCCGCAGTGGTTTGATACCTTGCTGGTGACGTTATTTGTATTCTTTTTGACGGCAATTGACTTTATTCTGTTTGCCGGTTCGGGAGATTTACAAATCGTATCTTCGCACTATAAACCGATTGCCGAAGTGGCGATTATTCTCGGCGGTATTTTTGCCGTTGCCGTGTTGTTGGTGGTGCCGTTCCACAGCCGCAGAAACGGCAAATATGTGGTGGCATCCGTTGTTTCCGCGCTGTTCGTATACATTGTTTTCAGCCAGTTTTTCTTATATCGGCAGGGTATTTCTTTAGGCGGAAGTCTGGTGCCGATTTCCATAGTAATTGCCTTGCTTTTCGGCGGCCTGACCTTTATTGTGTTCAAGCAGAAGCGGGTGTTTTTTAAGGTGCTGTACGTAATAGCATTTGCGGTTATGTTTGCCAATGTATATGCCGCATATTCCGGTACGGCGGAAAACAAAGAGTTTGAAGAAACCTATAATATCCAGCAAAAGAGTGATGCTCCGGCGGAAAGATTTATTTATCTGATGATGCCTAACTTTGAATCTTATGCTTATTTAAGTATGATGGATACTGACGCCGCTCGCGATACACAGGATATAATGCAGGGGTTTTATCAAAAGAATAAGTTTACGGTGTTTACAAAGGCGTATGTTCCGGAAAATAACTATTTTGCCAATATGATCCGCAGCTTTAATCCGACTTCAAACGAGCTTAGCTTCAATCATCGTCTGAATACCAAATTGCTGGACAGATATTGGAATTTCCATAATCTTAAAAATGAATATATATTTATTAAAAACAATGAGTTATATGATATATTCAAGCAAAGATTATTTAATATCTCCGCGTATAAATCTCGTGATTTTGATATGTGCCATCGTGAACATCAGCTCAACGTTGATCGCTGCGTTGAAAAAATCAATAAGCCGATAAATCTGTATAACACACGGTTGCCGGTGATGTCCCGCGCCGGAATTCTGGCAGTTGAATGGATAACCAGTATGGGGCTGTTTAACGATGCTTCGTTTATCTACAATATTTTGGGCGCAGTGATGGATATAGAAGATGTGCCGATGGTCGGTACGAACTTCAACAACCTGTATGTGGTTAATGCCGATAAAACCTTTGATATTTTATTGGATAACATTAAACAGGATACGGGTAAACAGGCCTACTTTGTGTTTATCGATCTGCCGTCGGATATGTATATCTATAACGAATATTGCGAAATTAAGCCGCAAAACGAGTGGGTTACCATGGTAAATCTGCCGTGGATATGGAAAAACTATAAAGACGAACGGCAAAACGCCTATCTGGCACAAATGCGTTGTTTGTTCGGCAAAATGGGCGAGTTTATGGACGGTATGCGTGAAAACGGGCTATTGAATAATACCTCAATCATTATTCAAGGCACTTCCGGCGTAAATGACTTTTCTACCGGCAACAGCGACGTATCGGTGGAGCAAATTCTCAATAACCGCATTGTTAATATGGCTATCTACGACGATAAGGCAGATAAATATGCAACCGATGACCGTTTTTGCACCACCAACCAAATTCTTACCGAATATCTGTATCCGGACAGAAAGTGCGAAAACGATTTGACCGATTATCACCAGAAGATGGTAGATACCGTAAATCAGCAGTTGAACTTATATAATCGCAATATCAACGTTGATAAAACGGACGTGTATAACGCTTGGTTCAACACCTGGAAACAACATAATGCCGATAAGCCGGCCGAAAATATCATTATGGAAACTCACTATGAAGAAGTTGCTGCGGAACCGGCTGTTTCTGCCGCCGAAGACTACGGTATTTCGGATATCGAGGTTAGCGAGACCCCGAAAGAAAGGGAAGATAAGGACGAAAATACGGGCGATGCCGTCGATAATGAATCCGATATCGGGGATGAGGCAGATATCGGCGATGAAACGGATATTAACGACGAAGCCGATATTGACGCGGTGTTTGAGGCAAATTGATGATTATGGCGGAGAAGGTACGGATTTTTTATAAGAATAAACGCGCCTTCTGGTCGTTGGTGTTGTTTGGCATAATCTTCCTGCTTTCGCTGTTTTCCGAATTGATTGCCAACGATAAGCCTTTGATCGTAAAGTATAATAATCAAATTTTGTTTCCGGCGTTTACCACGTATTCCGACGCTTTTTTCGGCGGAGATTTTCCGACACCGGCCGACTACAACGATAAACTTATCAAAGAACAAATCGCGACCCACGGCTGGATGATTATGCCGCCGATACCGTATTCGTTCAACACGGTGGATTATTATTTGGAAACCGCCACTCCGTCGGCTCCCGATAAGAAACATTGGCTGGGTACGGATGAGGAGGGGCGCGATATTGTGGCGCGTTTGTTGTACGGTATCAGATTATCGGTGATTTTTGCCTTTGTGTTGACCGTTATTTCTTCGGCTCTCGGGATATTCATCGGTGCGGTTCAAGGCTATTTCGGCGGTAAAATTGACCTTATTTTTCAAAGAGTTATTGAAATTTGGGACTCGTTGCCGCAGCTGTTTATCTTAATCATTATCGCCAGCGTATTTTTGCCGACATTTTGGAGTTTGCTCGTTATTCTGCTGCTGTTTTCGTGGACCGGTCTGACCGGAATGGTGCGAGCGGAGTTCTTGCGGCTGCGGAATTTTGAATTTGTGAAGGCGGCCAAGGTGCTGGGGGTTAGCAATTTCCGCATTATGTTTCGCCATATTCTGCCGAATGCGTTGGTAACATCGGTAACGTTTATTCCGTTTATTATGGCGGAGGCCATCACTTCGCTGAGTGCGCTCGATTTCTTGGGTTTGGGCCTGCCGACCGACTATCCTTCGCTGGGGGATTTGGTGCGGCAGGGTAAGGATAATCTGCAGGCACCGTGGATCGGCATCAGTATATTTGTGGTGTTGTCGGGGTTGCTCTCCATGTTGATTTTCATCGGCGAGGGTATTCGCGACGCTTTGGATACGAGGAAAAACGGATGAGTTTGCTTGAGATTAAACATTTGTCTGTTACCTTTAATAACCGAGAAAATATTAAATTTCAGGCAGTTAATGACGTAAACTTAAAGTTAGAGCAGGGCGAAATTTTAGGGATCGTCGGCGAGTCCGGCTCCGGCAAATCGGTAACGGCTTTATCTATTTTGGGTTTGTTGCCGTACCCGAAGGCTGAACATACGGCAGAATCATCTATTGTTTTTGAAAATCAAGAACTTATCGGATTAAATGAACGTGAATTTCAGAAAATCCGCGGCAATAAAATCGCTTTTATTTTTCAAGAGCCTATGTCATCCTTAAATCCGTTGCATAAAATCGGCAAGCAAATCGCCGAGAGCCTGAAACTGCACCAAAACCTGAGTAATAAGGAAATTAAACAACGCACGATGGAGTTGCTGAAAGCGGTAAAAATACCGAACCCGACCAAAAAAATCAATGCGTATCCGTTTGAACTTTCGGGCGGACAGCGGCAGAGGGTAATGATTGCGATGGCTATTGCCAACAATCCGCAGATTTTGATTGCCGACGAACCGACAACCGCGCTTGACGTTACCATTCAGGAACAAATCATTGATTTATTGTTGGAATTAAAGCAAAAGCTCGGTATGGCGATTATTTTCATCAGCCACAATCTGCGCCTGGTGCATAAAATTGCCGACAATATTGCCGTGATGTATCAGGGTAATATTGTGGAATACGGTAGCGCCGACAAGATTTTTAACCACCCGCAACACGATTATACCAAAAAATTAATATCTTCAAATTTATTATTGAATTTACAGAATAAAAACCAAAATAATGTGTTATTAAAAGCCGAAAATATCGCAGTAAGTTTTCCGCTTAAAAAGAATTTATGGGGCAGGGTTGTTGAAGAATTAAAAGCGGTAAATAATGTCAGTTTTGAGCTCAATAAAGGCGAGACTTTAGGAATAGTCGGCGAGTCCGGCTCCGGTAAAACCACTTTGGCTATGTCGGTGGTGAATTTAATAAAACACAAAGGAAAAATATATATTAAAAACAATAATGTATTTGAAGAAGTTAATCATTTTTCCAAAGACCTGCAAGTGGTATTTCAAGACCCGTATAACTCCTTGAATCCGCGCATGAATATCGCACAAATTATCGGCGAAGGACTGACCGTGCATTATCCGAAACTCAGCCGCGAAGAATATCTGGCCCAAATAAAGCAAATCGTGCGCGAAGTTGAATTGGATGAAAGCATATTAAATAAGTATCCGCATGAATTTTCCGGCGGACAGCGGCAGCGTATTGCCTTGGCGCGGGCGCTGATATTAAATCCGCAAATCATTATTTTGGACGAGCCGACTTCGGCGCTCGACGTCACGGTTCAGGCGCAAGTCATCCGGCTGTTGAAAGAATTGCAACTCAAACACAATTTATCATACATTTTTATTTCGCACGATATGAATGCGGTGCGCGCGATGTCACATCAGCTTATGGTTATGAAAGACGGCAAAGTTATTGAGCGCGGTCCGTCAGACGAGATTTTTAATAATCCGCAGCATACGTACACCAAACAGCTGATACGCGCGTCAATTTTATAATAATAGCTAATATATTGATATTATGGGCTTTTGCTATTATAAAACTATACATAATATACATTATGCGACAAATTTAATTATGTAAACGCTTAGATTACACTCTTGCTTATAAGTATGTGATTTTCTTCTTATGCGACAAATTTAATTATGTAAACGCCCTGATTAAAATTTACTGATTAACGACACATCTTCTCTCTTTTGTTTATGTAAACGATGAGATTATCTTTTGCGACAAGATTTGCAACAGTCAGAACGAATATTTAACCGCGGTCAGCCACTCCTGCTGATTATGGCCGCGTTGGTTGTGCGAAGCGTTAAATTCAAAATTGAGCGATAAATCTCGGGTTATGCCGAATGAAACATCGGCCTTATATTGCAAGCGATTGCCGAACTTAGCCGTAGCAAAGGTCTGTTCTGCCGCCAGATGAATCCGTACCGGCGAAAAATCGGCATAAGCCCCTATTTCCGGTGCCGCCCCTACCCAATAATTATCCGGAATCAGCCCGCCGTATTGTCCGTGTACGTCAATCATACCATATAACCAAAAGCGTTCGGTCAGGCCCAGAGTTTTTCCGATACCGAACTCAATATTGCCGACCGTCCCCTCTTTTTCGTTTTGCGGATTAAATTCACGCACCAAGCTGAAATCGGTTTTATACGAATACGGCATAAACACCCTATCCATCGGCATCAGCGAATAAATTGCCAAACCGGTAAAGCGTTGCAACACCAACTTATGGCTTTGATTATAATAACGGCCGATAATCTCGGTTACGCGCACGCCGGCACCGCGGATTAAGCCCTCGTTATTATCGGTCAACGAAGTATAGGCCGGCCGAATCATTATTTGTTCAAAGCTTTTATGATTATAGACACCGCTGCTGAAGCTGATTTGCGCCGAACCGTGCGACAGGCTCGGGTCATATCCTTCCGGCTTGAGTTCTTCCGCCGCCGGTAAGGCACTGCGCTTTCTGAGCACGGCAAAACTGTTTTTGCGGTATTCCTTGAGTTCCATCTCCCCTTTGGTATAGCGATATTGATAATATTGATACAGAGTATCCAACACCTGCCGTTGTTCGGTTTCGCTCAAATTCGGCATCTCATAGTCGTGCTCTTTGATTCCCTTGCGAAAAGCGGTATATTGTTCATCGCTCATTTGTTTCAGCTGATACTTGATTTTGGTATAGCGCGCCGGACGATAATTGATATCCCCGACCAACTCCGGCACCTCGCGCACGGTTTTGAGCGTATCCATCGGAATAGCGTAATAATTGTAATGGCTGCTCAAATCAAGGCTCGGCCGCACCGCTTCCAATAACTCCAAGATCATATACGAGCAGTTTTTGGTTAAGAAAAAGTACTGAATCCGTGCCTCTTGCATTTCGTAGAGATGATTGACGAATTTGAGCTGTTCTTCTTCGGTTAAGTTTATACCGTATTCCCAAATATCGCGGTTTTCGATGTTGTTATAAGTATTGATAATCGTCCAATACGGATTAAACGAATATTTGCCGTCATAACCGCCGAACAACCCTTTCAAGATAAAGGCAAGCCCTGTATCGGCGCCGGAAGTAACACCGAAGTTCGAGCCGTGTGCCAGCATTTGCGTACCTTTGCGCGCCGTATCTATACGCACCAGCGTATGCCCGAACATTGAAGCCGGATTATTCATGTAGGAGTCGGTAAACAAAAGCGTTACGCCGTTCGGCTGCACATCTTTCATAAACTCCTGATATTCTTTGCAAGCAGTCAAATCGCCGCTGACAAAGCCGTTATCTTTCAACAAATTGAAGCGTGCCGGAAAGCGACACTTACTCTCCCCTGTTGCAAATTCCGCAATTTCCGCTTTGAGCTCGGCCTCGGGGTTATATCTGCCCTCGGGACTGATATAAAAATCCTCGGTATGAATCAGGCCTTTATAACCGCCGAATTTTTTGTAATAATGCAATAATTTCAACCATTCCGGACTTTGCGCAAACTCGGATACATCCGGCGCAGCCACAGCGGAAAGCGGAAAAAGTACGGCAAAAATAAGAGCAAATAAGCGGCGCATAACGATATTTAAAAAGAATAGATTTAAAAAGAAAGACCGTCATTCTGAGCGATAGCGAAGAAACTCCTTAGGCGCTCAGCGTCCTCGGGCGGAATAACATCACTCCAAGGCCGCTCGGCGATGCGTGAGATCCTTCACTTTCGTTCAGGATGACGAGTCAAATTCTGTTCTTATTAAGCGTGAGCAATCTGCATTACGCGAATGGTAACGTCAAGCGCTTCAACATTGTCATTCGGGAAGATGTAAGCAAAGTTCTGTTGAACTTCTTTACCCAAAGTAGCACTGTCAACATTCATAATGCCGGCCAGAGTTTCAATGGTTTCACCGTTACCGGAAGCCGCATCCATGGCAAACTGTTCCATATTGTCTTCCAAGAAAGCCAATACCATACGGCCGGTGCCGCCGGTAATACGTCCGTTCGGGTCACAACCGGAAGTACCGGAAGTAATACCGAAAGTGTTGTTGGCAAACGTGTTGTTGGTGGTAATAGCCAAAGACTGCGGAATAATACCGGATTGACCGCGCCAAGCCATAGAACCCAAACCGCAACCGCCGGTCGAATCTACTGCGCCGGCCGGAGCGGCAAAACTAACTGCTGCACAAATAACGGCAGCGCCCAAAATTTTCTTCATAAAAGTTCTCCTTATCTACAATAAATTGCGTAACTTTCCGGTGCATAAATACCGAATGTAATTGCGTTAAACAAGCCATCTAAGAAAGAGTGGTGCGTATCAATGGAACTAACCCCTCTGGCACCGCAGATTTCTTTCGGGTTATAGTCTTTTTCCTGACCGATACCCCAGAACACAAAGTGACTTACACCCTCATAAGACGGAATCGTGTTGTGTCTGCCGTCTATATCGAAACGCTGTGTACTGCAAGCGGACAAAGCCAAGGCCAACCCCATGCAGATTAAAATCTTTTTCATTATAAGTTCTCCTTATTAGTTCATCTAACAAAACAACTTTATCACGGCAGATATCAAAAAGTACAGCCTGCCCCGAACTTTTGCACAATTATTTTGAAATATCGATTCTTTTTTATTTGACTTGATGGCGAAAAAAAAGTTATAATCAAACCGTAAAGGAGAAATAAGATGTCTACAACAGCAATCATCATCTGCGGCATTATATTTATGATTCTCTTTATCGGCTATCAATTTGTATAAACTGCCGCTTTTTTGATTTTATCAGCCGAATTTTATTCGGTAAAGCCTATTTTTTAAGCTTTTTCAGCACCGCAAACGGGTTATTATGCTCCAGCGGCTCCGTTTTGGCATATTGCGCAAAGTCAAACACCTCGCCTTCGGCCCGCGGATAATCGTCAAGTTGCAACGCCACCTGCTCAATACAAATATCGGCCAGATTAATCTCGCCGTTTTCAATAATATCCGGCACTTCGTCATTAATGGTCGGCTCCATATCGCGAATATCTTTATAAGTGGCTTTGGTATCAAAAAACAGCTCAAACGGTACGGCGATTTTTTGCTCAAAATTTTCCAAACTGATAACGCTTTTTATTGTCAGAGTTGCCGCCACGTTGCCCCAAACCCGCAGAATATTCTCTTTTTTATTGAATTTCATAAACACTTCACCGCGGAAAAAACTGACGTTTTCCACTTGCAGAATCTCGGTAATATCCTCGAGTTCTTCCGCATCTGCTTCCAAAACAAACTTATAGCTGTTTTGATTTAATTCATCTGTTTTAACCGGATATGAAAATTTTTTTTGCATTCTGAAATCCTTGTGTTATATATATGCTATAATCAATATAAATATAAGGAATTATACAGATGTCAATACGCAATTTGCTTTTTCTTTCCGCTCTGTTATTGAATACGGCGTGTTCGAGCGATTTGTTTATAGAACACAACGGTAATATGCCGGAAGACCGCTATTTGCAACGCTTACACGTGGGCCAGAGCAAAGAAGAAGTTTATGAGCTCTTAGGTGCGCCGAATCTGACAACCGCACTCAGCGACGACCATTGGATTTATATGTCCTCCACCATACGTCGGGTTGCCTTTGAAAAGCCGAAGGAACTGGACCGCGATGTGGTTGCCGTTACTTTCAACAATAACGTGGTTACCCGCATAGATAAGCGCACATTGGCTGATGCCAACAAAATCAAGATAGATTCGGACGAAACCAAAGCCACCGAGCGTGAACAGGGCTTCTTCCGTAAATACTTCGGCGGAGTCGGACAATATCAGATGTTCGGCGACGGCAAAAACAAAAAGGAAATGTAAAAGTGAACGAGAACTTAACCGCACAGCTGACGGAAGCCCTCTCCCATTTCGGTATAAGAGGTACCATCGGCGAAATTTTTGAAGGTCCGCTGATTACGGATGTTCAATTTCAACCGACCACCGGCACCAAATTTTCTACCATAGCCGGTTCTATCAAAGATATTGCCCGCGAACTCGGAGTCAGCGGTATTCGCGTATCTCCGGTGGTTAATTCAACTTATATCAGTTTTGAAATTCCGCGGCCTAAGGCGCAAACCATCGATTTTGTGCCGCTGTTGCAATCGGAAGAATTTGTTAATGCCGCCGGCGCCCTGCCGATTTTGGTGGGTGTTGATATGCACGGCAAGCCGATAATCAAAGATTTGGCTAAGATGCCGCACTTGTTGGTTGCCGGCACTACCGGTTCGGGTAAATCGGTTGGCTTAAATTCTTTCATTCTGGCGATGATGGCAAAAAAACAACCGGAAGAATTAAAGCTGATTTTGGTTGATCCGAAGCGCATTGAGTTCAGTATGTATAACAAGCAGCGCTATATGCTGTGTCCGCCGGTTACCGATATGAGTATGGCCGCGCGCTGGCTCGAAAAGCTGGTTGATGAAATGAACGCGCGCTACGCCGTGTTTGAGCAGAATATGGTGCGCAATATCGGCGAATATCACGCCAAAGGCAAAAAAATGCCGTATATCGTTTGTGTGATTGATGAGTTTGCCGACCTGATTTTATCGGATAAAAACGTGGAAAAACAGGTACAGCTCCTGGCGCAAAAATCGCGTGCTTCGGGTATTCATCTGATTATTGCCACGCAACGCCCGTCGGTTGATGTGATTACCGGCGTGATTAAGGCCAATTTACCGACGCGTTTATCATATAAAGTATCGTCGCCGACCGATTCTATGACGATTCTCAATATGGCGGGGGCCGAAGATTTGCTCGGCCGCGGCGATTCGCTGTTGTTGGAAGAAAACGGCACTTTAACACGCACTCTCGGCGCTTATGCCCCGAATGAAGATATTGTTTCCCTTTTAGCTCCGCATCGTTGCGAACTGGAAGATATCGATTATTCCGGCATTATCACCGGTCAGCAAATTCAAACACAAACCCAGGAATATATAGCCCAGCAGGAAAAAGCCAAGGAAGATGCTTTGAACTCCGGCAAATCCGAGGGCTTTTGGGCTAAAATCAAGGGTTATTGGAATAAACTCGGCAAGCCGATGCAACGCCGTATCGTCAGCATCGGAATTGCTTTTGTGATGGCGCTTATCAATAATAAGTCTTCAAAGAAATCTTCTTTAGAAAATGCCACCGATGCCGCGGTAAAATCGGCCAAACGCTCGGTTAAGGCGCAGGCTAAGCAAGCCATAACCAAAACCATTTTGGATTCGCTGAATAAAAAATAAAGCTTAGAATATTACCTTTTAAAAAGCGCAACCCCGTTTCCGATTAAAGAAACGGGGTATATTTTGCGCATTGTCATTTAGCGATGAGCCAGCTTGTCTTGTGCCAGACCGACGAACAGACAGACTATACAGCCTGCTGCAATAATCGGAGCAAGCCAGCCGAAGAAACCGCCGACGAGTTCGGGAACTTCCATTCCGGAGAAGTGCTCGAACAAATCGAACACTACGCCGATTACGACAATCACCATAAAGGCCAAACCGAGCGAGATACTGTAGCCGATGGCCTTGATGTCAGGTCGGTCCTTGGCGAGCAGCTTAAAGCCGTAAACGGTTCCGAGCAACATCATCCAACCGATACTGCATTCAAGAGGCAGAACGCCCTCTCCCGTCAGCTTGCAGAATATGACCTGCAACAGCAACAGGAAGAACGAGGTGGCAATACCGAACACGGCGATGAAAAACTTGGACTCGTCCATTTTTCTCCAGTTCTTCTTTGCCTGCATATACCTCTCATAAGTCAAGCAGACAAAGGCGCCGATACCCATACCCAGAGCATAGCCCCAATAGGCATCATCAGTCAAGAGTATTCCCCACACTAAAAGAGCTACCGGAACCAATACCAGGCTCAAGTTCATCACAGCATTTGCGATTTTTCTCATTTTTTTTTGATTTTTTGATGAATACTAAGTTTCCCAAAATCTATGCAAAACTCAACCGCTGTTGACATCATAAAGATATTATAATCTCTAGGGCATAATAATGTTTGGTTGAGTTTATGATAACTATATTTGACAAAATTGTCAAGATATTTGTGGCAAAAAAGCGGATAATTTGCATTATTTGCTTTTCAATCAACACAAAACGGCTTAAACTGTGAACGTAATATTACTTTAATTAAGGGGAAAAATATGAAAAAATCATTAGTATTGGGCTTTGCTTTAGTGTTGGCGGCTTGTGCCAATTCCAATGCCGGCGACGGCGGATTTTTATCGTCGTTGACCGCTACCGATGCCAATTCTTCGGTACGCCAAAAAATGCAGGCTTGTATGCTGACCGAAGCACAGAGTAAGCTTCAGGCCGGTACTTTGTTTACACAAGGTATCAGCGATACGGCCGATGAGCTCGTTGCCACTTGCGCCAAAAAGCTGGCTTTGCAATCGGTCGGAATTTCCGAAGAAAACAAAACTGCCGCCGAAAATATTATCAACAACCTGAAGAGTATGGCTCAATAATATTTGTAAGCAAAAACACTTTTGCCCGCTTTGCCGATTGCAAGGCGGGTTAAATTTATGGTTGACAAAATCGGTTGCAGGCGCTATATCAGACATACAACAATCAATTATTCAAAAATTATATGATTATGAAAAAAGAACAAGTGTTGAATTTGGCTGATATTCTCGGCCGTATGAAGCGAGTTAAGCGCACCGGTTGGATGAAGCGTATGGTAATGAATCCGGAAAGCGACGCCGACCATTCTTACAGCTTAGCGATGTTGGTTATGCTGTTTACCCCTAAGCATTTGGATAAGCAGAAGTGTCTGGAGCTTGCGCTGGTGCATGATTTGCCTGAGATTCTCTGCGGCGATATTGTCCCCGGAGAGATGGATAACAAGGCTAAATCCGAGCTGGAGCAATCGGCCATGAAGACCATCGTCAAGAGCTTAGGAGTGCCGCAACTGCAGGAGCTGTTTGATGAATACGAACAGCATCAGACTCCCGAAGCTCAGTTCGTGTGGGTTTTGGACCGCCTCGACAACGTGTTTACGGCGCGTTTCTATCAGAACACCATGCGTATCGGCCTGGTCAGAGAGTTCTGCGAAAGCGCATTAGAGCGCCTTTATTATCTGGATGATACTGAGTTGCGTGATGAACTGGATAAAGTCCTGTCTGCGTTAAAGTAAAACAAAAAGCCCCGCCGCGACAAACGGTGAGGCTTTTTTGTTTATCAAAGTTTCTATCTTAAAATTCCAGAGCTTTACGGAAAACAGCCACCCAATTTTCCTGCTGGTTGCGGTCATCGGCGTTCATTTTGCGTAATTTCAAAACCGTACGCAAGGCTTTAACATCAAAACCGGCACTTTTAGCTTCGGCAAAAATATCGCGGATATCACTCTGCAATTCTTTCTTTTCTTCTTCCAAACGTTCAATACGTTCAATCAAAGAACGCAATCTCGGAGCATCAATACCCCCTACTTCAACGTTTACGATTTTTTCATCAGCCATAATTTTTCTCCCCATAAATAAAAAATTCTTTAGTTCTTTTAACAAAGAAATTACGGTTTGACAAGTAATATTTTCGGCTTTTTTAAATATGTCCGCATAACAAAAAAAACAACCGTCGGCAATAAAACCGACGGTTGTTTTTTAGTAACTCAAGCCTTGCCACTTGTAGAATTCGTACCACAACTTAGCCTTTTGCAGATAGCGATGACACTTATCCAACGACAGATTGCCATCATACCCTCTCAGACCTTTGCCGGCTTCAATACAAATACAACCCTGATACTTAGCCCTGTCCACAACAAGCGAGATACTCCCCAATGCATCATAAACATTAATCGGAGTTATACCGCCGGCATACCCATGCAGAACATTTTCAAACACCGGAGTATGCCATTTTTCCGGCAATCTGCCCGTACTGTGTTCGGCATGATAAAGGCAGTCAAAAGCCACTCCCTTGTCATACAGTTGTTGCAGCAGTTGCCCGTTGCGCTCATCGTAAGCCAAGACAAATCTGCGACGAATTCTTGCCTGTAGAGTCGACAGATTGCCGACAATGTTCTCGTCGGTACCTCGGCGAATGCTTTCGCAATCAAGACGCACGCGCTTAAAAAACGGAATATTGTAGATGTCGCGCAAATCAAGCAACTTCTTGAGTTCAGGCACTACCTCTCCCCGACACATATCTTCCGCCCATTGACGTTTGATATGCAACGCGGCATTGATAAAGATTTCGCCACGCTTACAATAGTTAACCAGGTCTTGTATCCATTGTAAACGTGCCCCGTCGGCCGGAGATTCTTTTTCCGATACCCGTACGGATATTTCACCGAACTGGTATGTACTCATTAATCTGGCTAAACTCGAAAAGTCCGTATGTTCATTAACACCGGAACAAGTAACGAATAACAAAATCATAGGCATAAGTTTTAAGTTAATAATTTTTATTATAAACCGTTATGTTAAACTTTTGCCCTGAATTGTCAAGAATATAATCTTTAGGACACAAAAAAAGAGCTTGCAATATGCTTTGCAAGCTCTCTGTTCGATGGTAGGGCCGGAGAGAATCGAACTCTCACTCCCGAAGGAACCAGATTTTGAGTCTGACGCGTCTACCAATTCCGCCACAACCCCGTCGACAATCAAACTTAATAACCTATTTATTTTTATTCGTCAACACTTTTTTTGCATTATTTTTATAAAAATGTGTTTATTTTTTACTTTTATTTAACATAAATATATGGTATAATCCGCTTTAGTTTATAAAAATCGAGGTTATCGTGGAAAATTTAGAGCAACAGGCGTCTACATTGTTTGGCGAAAGAGAATACGCCAAGGCCCTTGAAATATATCAGTTATTGCTGCAAGGTAATCCGAAAAACGAAAAATATGCGATTTCCTGCGGCAACTGTTATGATGCGTTGGGGGATAAGGAAACTGCCGTCAGCTATTATCTCGAAGCCCATAAAATAAATCGCAATTCCGAAGCCGCCATTATCAACCTTTCCACCATCAGCTACGAGCTGCAGGATTATGAAAGCGCGGAAGAATATGCCCGCAAAGCTCTCAGCCTTAACGAAAAAAATATCGCTGCCTGGCAAAACTTGGCTAATATCGCTTTTTGTAACGGCAAGTATGAAGAGGCGCTGGAATATTATCAAAAGATGTATGATTTCAATCATAACAGCTATATTGCGATGATTAATTTGGCCAACACCTATTATTACCTCGGTAAATATGTTTTGGCGCTCGATTTCGCCAAGAGATCAATGGAAAAGCACCCTTCCAGCGTAACGGCGCATATTTTGGCCGGTAATGCCCTCAATGCCATGGGAAAATACGAAAAAGCCATCGATATGTATCTGCGCGCTTATGAATTGGATAACAATAATCTGGAAATGCTTAATTCGCTCAGCGATGCCTATCGTTCCAATAACGATTGGGAAAATTGTATGCTGTTTGCCTGGCGCTATATTAAAAATATGGCTGAGCCGTCCAACGCGGCACACTTGAATTTCGGTTATCTGTTGTACGAATGCTATTCCGAAAAAAGTCAGGAATTGGCGCAAAAATATGCCTTAAAGTGGCTGAAGTTTTTCCCTAATAACAAGATTACTCAGCATTTGGGACTGGCTCTTACCAACGGTAAGGCAATGCAGAGTTCCGACGCTGACTTTATTAAAGAGACGTTTAACTCGTTTGCGCCGGAATTTGAGACCACCCTCGCCGATTTGGAATATCAGGCGCCGGATTTGGTGGCTGAAGCCTTATCCAATAATTTGAAAAAATCGATATTTAAGCGCTATCATATTTTGGATTTAGGCTGCGGCACCGGTTTATGCGGGCAAAAAGTAAAGCCGTTTGCCTCGAGCCGCGGCTTAATCGGAGTCGATTTATCCGATAAAATGTTGGAAATTGCCGAACAAAAAGGCATTTATGCCCAGCTTATCTGCGACGATATCTGCCATTATATGGAAAACAGCGACTATTTCTTCCATATTATGACGGCGGCCGACGTGCTGACTTATTTCGGCGACTTAACTAAGGTATTTGTGCGGATTTGGCGTTCGCTGACCCCGGACGGGCTGTTTGTCTTTACTTTTTCGGAAAACGAGCTGAACGGCGAAGATTTCTTTATGGCGCCGAGCGGCCGTTTTGTACACTCCTACTCTTATGTGGAAAAAGTGCTGAAAAGCGTCGGTTTCAAGCTTATATCCGCCGAAAAGCATATTTTGCGTAACGAAGCAGAAGTACCGGTCTACGGCTATGTTGTGGTAGCACGCAAACCGGATTTAAATAAGCCACAAGTCCAATAGTTTTATCGGAAATAAAAATTTCGGTAAGTCTGATAAATAACGAAGATATAAACAACCGTGTTAGCGGTGTTGTATGTGCAGTATAAATGATAAAGAAGTGAACAATCGAGGTGTAAAATGCAACAACAGAAAGTTATCCTCATTACCGGTATGCCGGGGGCAGGAAAAACCACGCTTGTTAAAGAGTTGCAGAAAAAATATGCCAATGCGGTTGCCGTGTCGGTCGATTTAATTCAGGAAAGTTTATACGATACGCTGGGCTTTGCCTCGCCGGACGAACGGCGTAAATTAAAAGCCGCCGCGTTCAAAATCGCCTTGGACGAAGCCTTGGATTATACGGAGCAAGGTCTTGTGCCGTTGTTGGAATATCCTTTCTGCGACCGCCACAAAGAAATGCTGACTGCTGCGCTCAAAAACAAAAACATCCTTAATTTGCGGCTTGATTTGCCGCTGGAAGAAGCCTATCGCCGTTTTCATGAACGCGACTTATCCGGTAAGCGGCATCCGGGACATTACTTCCGGAGTTATCCGCCTAAAGACGGCGATAAACCGGCATATCAGATTTTTGAAGATTACCAAAGCGCAATGCACCGCACGCATACGCCGGAATTTGAAATGGGCAGAACCTTAAAAATTGATGCCACGCATTTTCCGTTGCCGATGGATGAAATCTGCGCCTTTATCGACAGCTCCGATACGCTAAAACCCAATTCGAGAACAAACAATGGACGATAAATTGCTGATTGTGGATTGCGACGGCGTTTTGTATCATCCGTCCGAGCTTGACATTAACGCCATGGTGTATGCGTTTAATGATGTGTGTGATGACTTCGGCTTAAAAGACGAAAAGTTTAATTATATTGAAAATTGCACCCGCGACAAGCCCATCAGAGGATTTTACAATTATGCCGATTTTGTGGCACAAAAAGTTAATATGCCGACCGAAGATTTTATCTTAAAAATGGTGGCGCATATTGACTATTCGCACATAAAAGCCGACAGCGACGGCATTTTGCAAAAATTGGCCAGACTCAGCCGAAAGTATCGGGTTTGCATTTGCACCAATAATCATCTGGCGCATTTAAATCATGTCTTAAAAGCAAAATTTAATATTGAGGCAAAAGATTTGCCGTTTGCGGTGTTTGATATGCGTTTTGCCGAGAAAAACGGTGATTTTTATACCAAAGAATCACCGGTTTTTGTGGCTAAACTCGAACAGTATTTCGGTATTCCGGCGCATAATTTTGTGTGGATTGACGACAATCCGAACATATTGGAGAAAGTTAAGTCATTCGGCAGTCAGGCCATACAGGTAACAAACGAAAATCGTCTTAAGGATATTTTGCAAAAATTCTAAAACAAAAAACGCCCCGACAGATTATTCCATCAGGGTGTTATATTATTAATATTGCACAGAAAAAGAGGAGGCTTTCGGAACCTCCTCTTCTCTTTTCAGAAAATTTTACCAGATATGTAAGTAAATTACATCGGGCGGCGGCTTACCAAAGCCGGGGTGCCGCAGTTTCCGCCTTCGCAAACTTCCGCTCTGTTATACGGACGGGTTTCGAAGGAAGTGGTTTGGAAAGTACGCGGTTCATACACTGTACGGTATGTTGTGTTTTGATATACAACTTTAACCGGTGTTCTAACGGTGTATTCTCTGGCCGGGCAACCACAATCAGCTGCCGGAGCCTGGCACGGACAAGCCTGAGCCACAGGGGCCGGAGCCGGAGCCGGTCTCGGAGCTATCTGTTGCATAACATTAGTTCCGCAATTTTCTTCACCGGCATAACGATAGTTACGACCTTCGTTGTTTACTTCATCGCTGGCACATGCTGCTAATCCGGCAGTCAACACCAACACTGATAAATAAAATAAATTTTTCATAAATACCTCCAGTTAATTTCCTGAAAATTTGTATATTCACAACTCTGATTTCATTATTAACAGAAAATTAATAAAATGTTAAGCATTTTTTCATTTTTTCTTAACAAATAGACGAAAAATAAGGATTTTACCGCCTTTTTAGACATAATCATTAGATTTTTATTTTTAAACTAATTTTTCTTATTATCCGCCCTATTTTTGATAACACATTGAAAATACAGCATTTTATTAAAATTTCCCGATTCGCAATTATTAAGATAAATCGGCTTGTTTTAAAATATCTTTAAATAGATAAAATTCAAGTTATTAACAAGTTTATGATTTTAAATGCTTATTTATGGTTTTAAAGGTTAAATTTTGCCAGTTCTTCGGCCGTAAAATCGTTTTGTTCGCCGTTAACGATTGCAAAACCCGACACCGGCTCGCCGTTATTGAACACGATTTCTACCTTTAAATCCCCTTCTTTATCGTAAATATGCTGCACTCCGTCCAGTTTGCCGGCCGTATAATGCATTTCGTTATGCACATTACCGTTCTGATAATATTGATACAATGTCCCTACCGGCACTCCGTTCTCAAAAGTTCCTTCATATATCAGCTTGCCGCGTTCGTTATAAAACTTACCGATGCCGTTCGGCTTACCGTCGCGACTGTAAACCGCCATTTTTACGTTTCCGTTCGGAAAATAGGTTTTATAAAGGCCGTTAATCGGTCTTTCGTCCGTATCATAAACCACACCGTCGGCAACCGAAGTGTTATTCTCGTTATAAATCTCTTTTTTATCCGTTTTTTTGCACGAGCCGATTGCAATCAGCACACACCAAAATATGATTAACGCGAGTCGCATACATTTTCCCCTGATTCTGCTTCAAAAGATAAGAGATTCGGCGGTAAATGTCAAACACGAATACCACTGACGCACAATTTATGTTAAAAAACGGCGCAAAATGCGTAATTTTCGTGGTTTTAAGCAAATTTTTGTTTGACATCGCGGTTTTATTAATACTACTATACAAGGCGAGAAGACATTTCTCATATTGCAATTATAACTTTAAGAGGAATTATAAAATGAATAAAAGTGAATTGATTAACAGCATTTCTGCTACTTCCGGTTTAACCAAAACAGACAGCGCCAAAGCTTTGGACGCTTTCATTTCTACGGTTTCTACCGCTTTGAAGTCCGGTAACAACGTTCGTTTGGTTGGTTTCGGCACATTTGCCACCTCCAAGAGATCTGCTACTACCGCTATTAACCCGCGTACTCGTCAGACCGTAAAGGTTCCGGCTCGCAAGGTTGCTAAATTCAAAGCCGGTAAAGCTTTGCAAAATGTTGTTAACAACAAAAAATAATTTGCAATAAAACGTTATAAAAAGTCCCTTGAGCAATCGGGGGGCTTTTTTTGACAACATAAACCTTCCTTTTTAAAAAAAAATCGATATTTCACCCTGCGCTTTGACTGTTGCCTAATTAAGATATAAAAAAGTGCTTGCCAAATCAAAAAATTTATTATACACTTAGACAAAATCAATATTATCTAGATATGAAAAAGTTATTATTTATCGCACTGAGTGCGATGTTCTGCCTTTCGGTGAATGCGCAGGATATTATGGATGAGGTCGACGATTTCGTCGAGGTGACTGATTCTGACGTTGTCGATGCCGTGCCCCGTGGTGATGCCTCGCAGTATATTCAACCGAATATGCTGAGTATGGTTCAGGAATTTACTCCGGCCATGGACAACAAGCCTTTAGAGGAGCAGCTGTATCCCCTCGGCAAGGGTTTGTTCGGCAAACATCTGGTTGAGCAGGCCATTGAATTATGTCCGAGTGTTACCAAAAATAAGATTAGTCAGTCCGATATGCAAGTCGGTAAGATTCCCGAAGATATTGATGATACCGGACTCGGCTTGAATTTCGGATATAGTCTTATTTTTGTACCAGGACATGAGGAAAACGGCCAACTTCGCCTCAATAAATTCGGATTTGCGTACAGCCTCGGTTTCGTAACGTCTTTTACGATAAGTGACAGATACGGTACTACCTGTGACTTTCTCGGAAAAATCGGATTAGAAACCTGCCATACCCGAAAGATGGGAATCGGCCTTGATTTTCTGCTCGGTTACGGTAAATCGCCCGGTAATTTCTTCACATTCAATGATATTGTGGAGGATAAAGAACCGACCGGCGTCAAGCCTTATACCGAATGGGGTTTGAAATACGGAGGACAACTCTGGCTGAAGACCGGATTGATGGGAGGCGCCTCAAGCCACACGGATGTTTTGCTCTTTGCACGCCTGATAATGGCGCCCAATCCTAACGACATCCAGGAGTATTCAAAGTACTCTTACAACCTCTGGAAGAAGGAAAGTTGGGGCTTCGGCGTAATTCGCCGCTATCGCATGTGATAACGAACAAGCGTTTCTCTTGATTGAGGAACGCTTTTTTGTTTGGCTTAACGCGGCT
>JAEEMQ010000005.1 GCA_016283295.1 Alphaproteobacteria bacterium | reverse complement strand
CGTCCGTTTTGCAAATCTTTTCTCATATTTTTTCCTTTCGATAAATTCATTAGTGGCAGATTCTGAAGCTCAGGTAGAGTTTGGTGTTGTCTCCTCCGCAACTCTCGGCCGCTTTCCCCGGGTCCATACGCGGATAGTTGGCAGCCATATCGGTGAAAGCATCTTCCTTGGAGAAAGAGGCCCCGACAAAGCCGTTGCTTTCCTTACGGCCCCAATCGGCCGAAGCCAGATTGACGCAGGTATCTTCATCCATCTCGCTGATTTCCAATGTATAATGCGCCAATACCGCTTCTTCTTCGCCGTTTTCTTTTGCCTTGACATACGGAATTTTTACCTTGGTGTCGGAGGAGAGGATGAAATAAGCGTCATTTTGCGAACTTTCATATTCAATCCCGCTCGGATAGGCATCCGATTGTCCCAACATATTTACGAAATTGCCGTAGCCTTCGTCATATTGGCAGCCGATTTTTTTGGCGCTTTCGGCCAGTTGAGATACTTCCGTTATAGTCTGAGTAATCTCCTGTTGCCGCCGTGCTTTGCCGACGATTACCAATCCGCCGACGCTCAAAACACCGATAATACCCAATACGCCCAGCATTTCAATCATTGAACGGCCTTTTTGATTTATCTGCATTTCTGTCTCCTGTTTTTATAAAGCAAGAAAAACAGCCCCATAAGGGGCCGCTCTCCTTATTTTCTTTCTTGAACCGGCATTACTTCCGGAGCTTGTTGAATAATTTGAATTTGCTGGGTAACAGGCTTATAAATTGTCTGTTGCCACGGGCTTTCTTCAACATATTCGTGGTTGCAAATGCTTATACCCAAGCTGCGCAAAGCCGTTTCGGTCGGAACATAAATGTCCATACCGTCGTCGGTTTTGATGCCGGAATGAGCCATACCGCTGACGGTACAATCTTTGTAGAACAAAGCGCCGCCGACCGTTACGTTTTGAATGAAGGTATTGGCCAAAATTTCCGCACCTTTTTCTTCACTGTAACGATAACCTTCGATTTTGGCGCTGTTTTCCAGATAATCTTCGCCGTCTTTGAAGTCATTGACATTCAAAACACCCAAGGTTAAAAAGCCGTCCTTACCGACTTCCGGCAAGTTGAGATTCAGCGCAAGCGGGGTATATTCCGTGCTCTCGTCAAGCATAATCAGCGCGGTGTTTTTGCTCGGGTTTACTCTGACGGCACGGCCGCTCATTTCCGTGTTGCGAACGGTCTTGATGGCATAGCTGTTGTTGGTCGGGCTGACCAAATCGCCGGATGTCAAAATCAAGCGGTCGGAAATCAGCAAACCTGCACCTTTACGTCCGTTCGGGCTGGTAATTTGTACCACCGAAGAACGCAGACGATACATGGTTTCCGGGGTTAACTTTTGGCATGGATTGCTGGCCGTAACGCACAGAGTATCCAATGCCGTCGTATCTCCGGTATCAACCCAGGTGTCGTCAACAATGCGGCATACGCTGTTTTCAACAAATTCGCCGGCCGCGTTATAGCAGGTATCAATCGGTTGAACAACCGGCTGAACAACCGGCTGCTCGCACGGAGCAGGAACTTTTACGCCCTCAACCTCTGCATAACAAGGTTGAGCCGGTGTCGGTTTTACTTCAACAACAGGTGCCTGACAGGTAGGAGCGGTGCACCCGCATGAAGTTTGACACTTGGTCGCGTCAAACGCCGGATTGCCGATTTCGCAGGTATGAGCGCAATCATATTCTTTGCGATAGCCGCATTTAATCGGGTTAAGAGCGCGTTCTTCTTCAATGATGGACCAACGCTGAGCGGCAATTTCTTGCGGAGCCAGACGTTGCATCAATCTGTCTTCAAAACCGGTCATGGCACGCAAATTGGAGGCCGCATCGGCAAAAGCACGCTCAATCAGCTTGTTCTCGCCGTTCTTCTCACCCTCATAAAGCTCGCCGTAGCCGGTGCTTTCGCCCTTCCACAGCACTTCGCTCTTGGTCAGGTTCATCAAACGCCAGGTTACGGTAATTTCCGAAGTACCGTTGCGGGAATTCTTCTTTTCGGCATTATTCCAATCGTATTCATCGCAAACGTTCATGAAATAATTGGTGATTTCCGCGGTTAAGATATATTCCGGCATATCGGTCGGTACGGTTTGCAGGCACAAATCTTTCGGCGCTGGCAAAACTTTATAGCAATCGCCGACGGCTTCTTCAAACACCGTATTGAAGTTGATGTTCTTTTCTAAGATGCGGCCGCTGTTCAAACGCGCTTCTTTGTTGAAACGACGACAACCGAAAATGCGGAAACGATAGTTGCCGAGGCGGCTGGTATAAGGGCCGTCGACACCTTTCTTTTTGATGCGGAAATCAACGTGATCCAAAGCAATAGGAGCCATCTGGCAGCAATTACGTTGCATTGCTTCGTAAACAACCGGAGTATACGGAACGTAATTGCGCAATTCTAAGCGACGCTCGGCCTGACGTGCACATCTGTTGCAAGTGCCCGGAACTTTAACTTTTTTGCGAGTGCAACTGCTGCATTCGCCGCCCGGGAACAAACTGCCGTCTTTATCCGGATCCGGAACATACTCGCAATCTTCGTCATCGGCATCACACGGAATGCCCGTATAAACAAATGGTGCCGGTTGCGGTGCGGCTTGTGCCATCGGCTGCGGAGCCGGTTTTTCGCTATCGGTACAATGAGAACATTTACCGCCCGGGAACAAACTGCCGTCTTTGTCTGCCGGCGGAACGCGGTTACATTCTTCTTCCGGTCCGTCGCACGGAACACCGGTGCGGACAATTTCCGGTTGCGGTTCAGGTTCGGCCACAGGTATCGGGGCCGGTTGCGGTGCCACAAAGCAATCCTGTGCCGGGCTGGCGCACGGCATCGGGGCTGGTTCAATCACAGGCGCCGGCTGCGGTGCAACGTAGCAATCCTGTGCCGGGCTGGTGCACGGCATCGGGGCAGGTTCAACCACTACCGGTTGCGGCTGTTCCACCACAACTTGTTCAACTTCTTCTTTGATATACACCGGTTGCGGTGCCGGTACAATCGGCTCCGGTGCTGCAATTACCGGCGGTGTGTAGGCTTTTACCTCGATATCGGCATCAGCCATGGCAATACCGGCAACGGCCGTACTCATGGTAAGAACGGCAGCCAGTGCATATAATGCGTTTTTATTTTGTTTCATTTGTTTTCTCCTATACCTGTTTCGACGGCATAACATATCTGTATGACAACGCCTCCGCTATGTGTACTTTAGACACTTTTTTTTCATTTTGCAAGTCTGCAATTGTTCTGGCCAGTTTTAAAGTGCGATGATAAGCTCGCGCCGACATTTTCATCTTTTCGGCAAAGCCCACCAACAGGCTCTTTGCATCGCTGTCCAGTTGTGTTACTTCCTCCAAAATATCTCCTTTGAGCTGTGAATTTGTGTGCAAATGCGGATATCCCAGCTCGTTAAATCTTTGTTGCTGAACTTGTCGCGCCGCAACCACGCGTTGGCGAATAACCGCCGAACTCTCTCCTTTTTTGACCTCCGCCATATCCCACGGGCTGACCGGAGGTACCTGAATATGAATATCAAACCTGTCCATCAGCGGACCGGAAATTCGAGATTGATATTCTTCGGCACAACGCGGCGCCCGCGAACATTCCTGCCCGCTTTGCCCCAAATAACCGCAACGACAAGGGTTCATCGCCGCCACCAGCTGAAAATTGGCCGGATATTGCGTATGACAATGCACGCGAGAAATTGTCACATATCCGGTTTCAATCGGCTGACGCAACGCCTCCAGAGTGGAGCGGTTAAATTCCGGCAACTCGTCCAAAAACAGAACGCCGTTGTGTGCCAGCGAAATTTCCCCCGGAACACCTTTGCGTCCGCCCCCTATCAGCGCCGGTGTCGAAGCGCTGTGGTGCGGGTCGCGATAAGGCCGTTCAAAGCTGATTTCGCTGTTTTTAAGCTCGCCGGCAATCGAATGAATCATACACGTCTCAAGTGCTTCTTCGGTAGTCAGCGGCGGTAAAATGGTTACAAGCCGTGAGGCCAACATTGATTTTCCCGCACCCGGAGTGCCTATCATCAGCATATTATGGGCACCGGCCGCGGCGATTTCGAGCGCGCGTTTGGCGGTTTCCTGCCCCTTGACATCGGCCATATCCAAGTCGGAAATTTTTGTTTTTTTACGTTTTACTTCCGGCTGCGGCAACTGCTGAACGCCCTTCAAATGGTTAATCAGCGCCAACAGCGTCGGTGCGGCAATAATATCTTTCAGACCCGACCATACGGCTTCGCCGCCCTGAGCTTCCGGGCAAATCAGCCCTTTATTGATGCGATTGGCATGAATTGCCACCGGCAATGCGCCGTTAACCGGCATAATCGCGCCGTCCAAACCGAGCTCGCCGATAACCACATAATCGGCCACTTCTTCCGCCGGAACAATTCCCAAACCGGCAAGCAGAGCCAGCGCTATCGGCAAATCAAAATGCGAGCCTTCTTTCAACAAATCGGCCGGCGCCAGATTTATGGTAATCCGCTTGGCCGGCAGTTCAACTCCCATGGTATTTAAGGCGGCACGCACGCGTTCTTTGCTTTCGGCAATGGTTTTATCCGGCAAACCCACAATGTTGAAAGCCGGCATGCCCGACGAAATTTGCAGCTGCAAATCAACATCGAGCGTGTTCAAACCGTTAAAAGCTATGGTGTTAACGCGTGCCAACATTTTTTACCACCTCGGAACAACTTCCCCTTCACGCCATCTGCGCGTCGGATAAGTACCGCGGCGCAGTTCGTCGGCTTTAGCCGTAACCTTCGGAATTTCCGTCAGCGGCACATAGCACGAGCCTTCCAAGCGGCTGATGCAATATGCGATTTGTTCGTCGTTTCCGCGGCAATAAGCCAAAACGCGAGTGTTTTGATTTTGCAAAATTACCTGATTGAACGGATATTTATTGTTTTCCACCTCCGGAAAATCGCCTTCCGGCTGATTATCTTCCTCATATCCGTCGTATATTTCCCACGGCATGGAATAGTCTACGCACCCCGGCACCATATACGAACCCTGGTCGTCATATATTGCCACCATGGTTTCGTTGTGGCATTGCGGAGTATAATTCTGCGCCGAAACCTGCCGCGGTTCCTTAACAGTAACGCAGCCGGCGCAAAACAGGGCGCAAAGCCCGATAAAAAGCACATTTAATCGTTTCATTTGACACCTTAAATATAAATTTCTTTGCCTCCACGATATACCTAAAATGTTAAAATAATGTTTATATTCCGCGCAAAAATATATTGCCGATATAAACCGATTGACGAATATAATTATCAGATATAGAATTGCAAAAAAAACAGTATAGGGTAAGCAGATGTCGAAAAATAAAATGAAAAAAACAATTATCGCCGTGGGCGGCGGAGAAATCGGCAGAATAAAGATTTTACCTGACGGTACGTCCTGTCAAACAGATGTTGAAACCACCTTAATTGACCGCTTTATTGTGGAATCATCGGGGAAAAAACACCCTAAAATGTTATTTATCGGCACGGCTTCAAATGACAAACAAAGTTACCTGGAAGTTATAGAAAAACATTTTAAGGGGCGCTTGGGTTGCAGTTCCGTCGAACCGCTGAATTTGATAGGTACCGATATGTCTGAAACAGAGATTCGCCACAAAATTTTTGCGCATGATATTATTTATGTGGGCGGTGGAGATACGACCGCAATGCTGAAAATTTGGCGCCAATACGGAGTTGATAAAATTTTATACGAAGCATATCAATCGGGAATTATTTTATCGGGGATTTCTGCCGGTGCAATATGTTGGTTTGAGTATTACGATAATATGGATGATATAACTGATATCGAACAACTGGACTTGGTTAAAGGTTTGTCTTTTGTTAAAGGATTCGGGGTTCCGCATTATAATTGGCTGACCGCTGACGAAAAAGAGAGAATCAACAATAAATTGAAAGAAAAAAAACTCCGCGGATGGAGTATGGATGATTGCACCGCTTTGGTGTTTCAAGACGACGAAGTAAAGATTATTACTTGCGGAAGCGATTGCCAAGTTACACAGATTCCGTAAAACTGTTTTAATTAAATACAACTTTTTTAATAAAAAAACTCTTGCATTTACGTTATTTTCGTGTATATTGGCGCTTGTCCCTTGCCGGATGCTTTGGTCATTCGGCTATACATTAACCGGCGGATATTGCGTCAGAAGTGCCGCAGAATCTGCCATTTGTTGAGTAATCCATAAGGAGATATTAAAATATGGCTAACTATGAAAGCGTGCTGATTGCACGTCAAGACCTTGGTGCCGCACAAGTTAATTCTCTCGTTTCTGAATTGAGCGAAGTAATTAAAAAAGAAGGCGGCGAGGTCGTAAAAGTTGATAACTGGGGTTTGAAAAATCTCGCTTATCGCATTAAGAAAAACCGCAAAGGTCACTATGTTTTGTTAAACATTGTTGCTCCGTCAAGCGCAATTTCCGAATATGAAAGACTTGTCCGCCTTAACGAAGACGTTATTCGTTATATGACGGTTAAAGTTGATGAGTTCAACAACGAAACTGCAGATATCGAAGAAGATTCTGCCGTTGCCGAAGCTTAATGAGGAGATTTAACAATGGCTAAACAAACATTTTTCAAAAGAAAATCTTGTCCGTTTTCAGGCGAAAATGCGCTGAGAATTGACTATAAAGATGTTAAATTGCTTTCACGCTATATTTCGGAAAAAGGTAAAATTATTCCGTCGCGTATCACTTCTGTTTCGGCTAAAAAGCAGAGAGAATTGGCTCGCGCCATCAAACGCGCCCGCTATATCGCTTTGTTGCCGTATGTTGCTATGTAGGAGGGTATCATGGAAGTTATTTTACTCGAACACGTTGAAAAATTGGGCAAAATGGGCGACAAAGTAACCGTTAAAACCGGTTATGCCCGTAACTACCTGTTGCCGCAAAAGAAGGCTTTGCGCGCTACCGATGCCAACGTTGCTTATTTTGAAGCACAAAAAGCGGCATTGGAATTGCACAACCAAGAACTTTTGGGCAAGGCGTCCGAATTGGCTGCTTCTTTGAACGGCTTTAACGCAGTTCTGATCCGTCAGGCTGCCGAAACCGGTCAACTTTACGGTTCCGTAACGATTCGCGACATTGCTTCGGCTATTAAAGAAGCCGGCTTCAATGTTGAACGCCGTTACATTTATTTGGAAAAGCCGATTAAAGATTTGGGCATTTACCAAGTAAAATTGAACCTGCATCCGGAAGTTTCGCAAACGATTTTGGTAAACGTTGCCAGAAGTTCGGAAGAAGCTAAGAAACAGGCTAAAGCATACAATCAGGAATAATTTGTTTCTGATAAAAAAGTCCCGAGGCACCAAGCTTCGGGATTTTTTTTGACTTCAAATTGCGGCTCATAAAAAAAATCCGCCGATGTCGTGTCGGCGGATTTCGGTTTGTTTGCGCTTATTCTTCCGATTTTTTGAATTTATGTATCACGGCGAAAAACTTTTCGCTCAATGTTTGAATCAATACATAAATCATCGGAATTAACATCAGGCCGCCCAAAGTGCCGATAAGCATTCCCCAGAATACCGGAATACCTAAAGAACGACGGCTGGCTGCGGCGGCACCAGAAGCGATAACCATCGGCCAAACGCCCAAAACGAACGCCGAAGCCGTCATCAACACGGCGCGGAAACGTTCTTTCAAACCGCGTATTGCCGCACTCACGATGGTTGCACCTTTGGCACGCTCGTCACGGGCAAATTCCACAATCAAAATGGCGTTCTTACTGGCCATACCGATTAACAGAATAATACCGAGCTGAGCATAAATGCTGAGCGGCAAGCCGGCAAAGAACAGCCCGATTAAAGCACCGCTGATTGCCATTACCAACGATAAAATCACCGGAATCGGTACAACAAAGCTTTCATACTGCGCCACCAAAAACAGGTAGGCGAAAACCAGCGATAACAAAAGCACGGCGCCGATTTGACCGCTCGAAGTCTTTTCCTGATAGCTCATGGTTGACCATTCTATGTTGAAACCTTTAGGCAAAACATCTTTCAGCCCTTCCACCGCATCCATTGCTTTACCGGTGGAGGAACCGTCAGCTTGTACGGCCGTAATTGTGGCGGCAGGGTATTGGTTATAGCGTTCAACCGAGCGCGGGGCCAAAACTTTGCGCAAATTAACAAGTCCGCGCATCGGCACCATGTCGCCGTCATTATTCATAACGTGCAATTCGTTAATGTTGTCGATGTTATCGCGATACATCCAATCCGACTGCATCATAACCTTATTTACCTGCGTTCCCAAGTTAATATCATTGATGTAAGCCGAACCCAAAAATGTTTCCAGAGTTGTGAAAATATTGCTCATTGAAACTTTCATACTTTCCGCCTTTTCGCGGTTGATATCCAGAAAGATATTCGGCGTTTTGGCGTTGAAAGTGCTATACGCATAAGAAATATCCGGCAGTTGATTCAAATGAGCCAGAAAACCTTGCAACGCCGCGTCAAGTTTTTGATAATCCATACTCTGACGGGATTGGAAACGAATATCCAAACCGTTGGCGGTACCGATACCGGAAATTGCCGGCATTTCAAAAAATTGGAATTGCGCTTCCGGGAACTGTGACATCTTAGCCTGCAGGCGGCGCAAAATGTTGGTCGAATATTCGGCAATACTCTTGCGTTCCTCCCACGGCTTTAACACAATAAACGCCATGGCGATGTTTTCGCCTCTGCCGCCGAGCATGGAATAGCCCACAACATTGGTTGCGTTATCAACACTAGGCTCGTCCATGATGATTTTATTGGCGCGTTTTATCAAAGCTTCGGTGCGTTTTTGAGAGGCACCTTCCGGCAGTTGCATACTCATTACAATCAAACCTTGGTCTTCATCCGGAATAAACGATGATTGCGCGGTGGCAAACAATACGCCCACCAAAACACAAAGCGTTGCAAAAATCGCAAAAACAGCCGCAAGATTTTTTGCAATAAACGACACTACCACGGAATACAGGTGAATTACCCGCGAAATAAAGCTGTTGACTTTAAACCAGAAACCCTCGGTACGCGGTTTAATTTTCTTAATCAGCAACGAGCACAGCGCCGGAGATAAGGTCAGCGCGTTAATGAGCGAGAACATAATGGCAACGGAAATAGTAACCGAAAATTGCTGATAAATTTTACCGACAATACCGCTCATAAAGCCCACCGGAACGAAAATCGCCAACAACACGCAGGAAGTTGCCACCAACGCGCCCGTGATTTCTCCCATGGCCTTTAATGTAGCGTCTTTTGCCTTCATATTTTCGTTTTGCATCAAATATACCACACGTTCCACCACCACAATGGCGTCATCCACCACTGCACCGATGGCCAGCAACATGGCAAACAACGTAAACATATTGATACTGTATCCCAAAAGCGAAATAACGGCAAACGTACCCAAAATGGAAACCGGAATGGTTAATGTCGGTATAAGCGTGGAATAAAAGTCTTGTAAAAAGAAGTAGCAAACACCGACCACCAACATCAGCGTCAAAATCAGCGTGAACACCACTTCTTCAATGGATGCGTGAATATACGCGGTGGAATCGTAAGATATTCTATATTCCAAATCTTCCGGAAAAGATTTGGATAATTCCGCTAACGTGTCTTCCACCGCCTGCATGGTTTGCAGAGCGTTGGCGCCGGTTGAGAGGCTGATTGACAGCGAAACGGCGGAACTTCCGTTATACAAACTGGACATGGCATAACTTTCCTGTCCGAGTTCCACTCTGGCAACATCTTTCAGGCGAACCACACTACCGTCGCCGGCCGTGCGGACAATAATATTTTCAAATTCTTCAACCGTCGACATACGGCCGTTGGTTTGCAGAGTATATACCATCGGGGTATTGCTGTCGGTCGGAGCGGTACCGACTTTTCCCAACGCCGGTTGATAGTTTTGCGAAGAAACGGCCTGATTGATTTCGGAAGCGGTAATTTGAGTTGCCGCCATTTTATCGGCATTCAACCAAATACGAATACCCAGCTGCGACGAATAAACATCAACCGAACCCACACCCGGCAATCTGGAAAGAGCGCGTTCGATATTGTTGTAAACATAGTCGGCAATCTGCTTTTCGTCCGTTTTGCCCGATTTGGAAGAAAACACAATAAATGCCAACGTACTTGAAGATTTGCGCTCCACTTCAAGCCCCTGACGCGTCACTTCGTCCGGCAACTTGGAGTTGGCCTGTTGTACGCGGTTTTGCACCTTTACCTGGGCCGTATCCGGATCGGTTCCGATTTCAAAGGTAACGGTCAGAGTATAGGTGGAATCCTCGGAAGAAGAATCCATATATAACATATCTTCAATACCGTTGATTTCGTCTTCAATCGGAATACCTACCGTACGGGCGATAACATCGGCACTGGCTCCCGGATATGTGGCACTCACCGTAATTTGCGGCGGAGTAACATCAGGATACAGCGCAATCGGCAAACTGAATATCGCTATAATGCCGACCAGAACGGTTAAAATGGAAATAACGAAAGAAAACCGAGGTCTTTTGATAAAAAACGCCGAAAACATCTTTATTCCCCTTTATTTTCAACATCAACGAAAATAGGTTTGATTTCGGCGCCGTCATGAACTTTTTGCAGGCCCTCAACCACAACCAAATCATTTTCCTTAAGCCCGGAAAGAACTATCTGAAAATCATCGATTACGTCACCCAATTTAATGTATTTTTGCTCGGCCGTATATTTGCCGTCCGCGGACTTTTTAACCGTCATAACATAAGTGCCGTGTACGTCTTCGGACAAGGCTATTTGCGGAACGGTCAAAATCATTTTCGGTTGAGATAAACGCATGTAAATATCAACATAGTTTCCCGGCACCAAATCACCGTCCGTATTATCAACATCAACATAAGCCGGAATGGTGGCGGTGGTCGGGTTGACTTCGTTGCCGACAAACAGTCTGTCGGCCGGTTGTGAAATCACTTTGCCGTCGGACAATACAATGTCGATAAAGAGCTCATTTTCTTTATCCATATTTTTGCGGAATTCCATGCGTTGTTTATCGGTTACGGAATATACAAGGCGAATAGGGTCTGTCTGCACGATTCTGGCCAATTTTTCGGTGTTGGAGCTGACCAGGTTTCCTACCGTTACCAAGGCCTTACCGATGGTGCCGTTAATCGGCGATTTTACCTCGGTGTATTCCAAATTCATTCTGGCCAAATCTTCGGCGGCTTCGGCATTACGCAAATTACTTTCGGAAACTTCCAAATCCTTGTCGGAGATAAACTTTTTTTCGTGCAAAGAAGTTAAACGCTTAAAATCCGCGGCATATTGCTTGGTGGTGGCTTCGGCCGCTTTTAGATTATCTTTATACCGGCGTTGTTCGATAATGAAAAGAATATCGCCTTCCTTGACTTGCGCACCGTTTTCAAACTTTATTTCTTCAATATAGCCGGAAACCTGCGGAATTACATCGACGCTGTTGATGGCTTCAACCTGGGCGATAAATTTCTTTTTAAGAGAAATATCGGCCATTTTCAGCCCCCGAACCTGAACCGACGGCGTGACAGCGGCCATGGTTTGAGTTTGCGGCGCCAAGCGGTTGCTTAAATAGTAGCCGAACAAAATAAGGCAAACGGCATATAATGCATTGAGATAAATTTTTGAACTTTTAATTTTCTTTATTTTCATAACAGACCTTCCCTGGTAGTACAATAAACTGGGTGTAGTCTAAAGTAAGTTTTATCCTAAATCAAGTCAAAAAACGGATAATTACAACGAATTAACGCACGACAACGGTAGGGTGTAAATTTTAAGAATATTTTGCAAAAAAAATCGGCGGAATAAAGAAAGAGTTGACGAAAATCATTGTTACGGTATCGGAGGGAAAATCTTGATGCAAAAAATAAAATCAAAATATTTTGTATTAAGCGAATGGACAAAAAATTCATCCGCGGATGATTTTTTTATCTTTTAAAAAGCATTTTTTTTGATCATCTGCAGATGATAAATTTTTGCGGTCCCGGGTGGGTTTGACAATCATTTTTTATTATGTTATAAAGGTTTCAACAGCAAACATTCGGAACCCGTTTCCTTATATATTCGGAAGATATATTTTTCCGGAGAGGGGAATTTTTATCCTGATTCCGACGTTTGTCTGCGTATATTTAAACTTAAAAAAAAGGAGAAACCGAGATGAATAACATTATTGATTTTGAAGCACAAAAAAATAAAACATTCGATCATGAAGGGCTTAATTTGGGGCTGAAATTTATCAGTATGCCGAGCAGTTTGAAGGATAATCTGGCTAAAAGCTATCAGGAGTTGGCGATTAAAATGCAGACCATTATTGATTTGCTGGCGAGCGGCAAGCGATTATCGGCAGAAAACAAGGCGGTTTTGAACAACCTGCGGGAAGAGATTAAAGTGATGGAAACAACCGATAAGCATTATCGCAATATTTTGGAAGCGGCCAGAAAAGCCGGATATTACAGCGACTAGCGAGAATGAACAAGGCTTTCACTTCGGTAGTGAAAGCCTTGTTTTTATTGATTGCGGAGGAAGTTTTGTCTTCGCTTCGCTCATTCCTTCGCGCTCATCGGCTGCGCCGACCGCCGTTCTTCCGCCCGGCTTTCGCTTGGTGTGAACCGACTTACTCGTCGTTTCAAATCCTTGCAATCCATATAAAAACAAAAAACACCCCGAAGGGTGTCTTTTGTTTTTATTGGTTGCGGAGGAAGTTTTGTTTTCGCTTCGCTCATTCCTTCGCGCTCATCGGCTAACGCCGACCGCCGTTCTTCCGCCCGGCTTTCGCTTGGCGTGAACCGACTTATTCGTCGTTTCAAATCCTTGCAATCCATATAAAAACAAAAAAAACACCCCGAAGGGTGTCTTTTGTTTTTATTGGTTGCGGAGGAAGGATTTGAACCGACGACCTTCAGGTTATGAGCCTGACGAGCTACCAGACTGCTCTACTCCGCGATGAATTAAATGCTAGATAATATATTTTTTCCCCCTTGTCAAGCCATAAAATGCAAAAAAGTGACAAATTTTGTGCTTTTCGCCGATATTATGCACAAATCCGTCG
>JAEEMQ010000052.1 GCA_016283295.1 Alphaproteobacteria bacterium | reverse complement strand
ATGTAAAAGGTTTGACAGTTGCTTCTGCTTCTACCTTGGATAAGGAAATCAGAGGACAAATTAAAAAATCTTCTACGGTTGAAGCCGCTGGCTTCATTGGTAAAGTAATTGCTGAAAGAGCTACAAAATCCGGTATTTCCGAAGTGGTATTTGACCGCGGCGGTTATATTTATCACGGTCGGGTTAAGGCCTTGGCTGATGCAGCTCGCGAAGCCGGTTTGAAATTCTAGGAGATGAAGATGGTACAATCTACAGATCGTCATAACAAAAAAGAAGTTAAAGATGAGTTGGTCGAAAGACTGGTTCACGTTAATCGTGTAGCTAAAACCGTTAAAGGCGGACGCACCATGAGTTTCGCCGCGGTTGTGGTTGTGGGTGACCAAAAGGGTCGTATCGGTTTAGGTACCGGTAAGGCTGCGGAAGTTCCGGAAGCAATCACCAAGGCTACTAACGAAGCAAGAAAGAATATGATTCGTATTCCGTTGCGCGAAGGCAGAACTCTGCACCACGATATTTCCGGTCGTTTCGGCGCCGGTAAGGTGGTTTTGAGAACAGCTCCTGCCGGTACCGGTGTTATTGCCGGCGGCCCGATGCGTGCTGTTTTTGAAGTTCTGGGCGTGCAAGATGTGGTTGCCAAATCATTGGGTTCCAATAACCCGTACAATATGATTAAAGCAACTTTCGATGCTTTGAAGGGTATTAACTCACCGAGAATGGTTGCGGCAAAACGCGGCAAAAAAGTCGGTGATATTGTCAGCCGCCGTGAAGGTATGGCCAAAGACGTTAAAGAGGAGGCTTAATCATGGCAACTAAAAAGAAGACAATAAAAGTTACCAGAACAGGTAGCACAATCGGACGCCCGACTTATCAGGAAACAAACCTGAGAGGTTTGGGATTAACCAAAACCGGTCGCACCGTTGAGCTCGAGGATACTCCGGCAATACGCGGGATGATTAAGAAGGTGGCTCACTTGGTCAAGGTTGAAGAATAAGATTTGGGGAGAGTGCCAAGAGATTATCATACTTGCAAATTTCTTCCTTGTGTAGCGTTTTGTACACGGCGTCAGAAATTAACTGCGTAGCATAATCTCTTATCCCTCTCTTTAAAGATTTATTTTTCAGACTTGCAGAGAATTTGAAAAAAGGTGAAAAAAATGAAACTTAACGAATTAAAAGACAACGAAGGCGCTACCAAAAATCGTAAACGCGTAGGTCGCGGTATCGGTTGCGGCAAGGGCAAGACTTGCGGCCTCGGCCATAAAGGTCAAAAAGCTCGTGCCGGTGGTGCTAAAATGGGATTTGAAGGCGGACAAATGCCGCTGTATCGTCAGTTGCCGAAGCATGGTTTCAAAAATCCGTTTGCAAAGACTTATGCCGTTGTAAACTTGGATACCATTCAAAAAGCTATTGACGGCGGCAAGTTGGATGCCAAGTCAATCAATGTTGAATCATTGCTCAGCTCTAACGTTATTTCTAAGAAGCTGGACGGCATTCGTTTGCTCGCACGCGGTGCAGTGACCAGCAAGATTGAAATCACCGTTAATTCGGCTTCTAAAGCAGCTGTAGAGGCTGTTGAGAAAGCCGGCGGCAAGGTAAATCTCATCTAGTTGGCAACTAATACAAAAATTACGGGTCGGAAGTGTCCTCACGTACCTCTATGTACGCTCCGGTACTTCCGCCCTTATTTTTTATTATTTGCGCACACTATCTGAGATTTACAGAATATACTTTAAAAAGGAGGTGCGATAAACACCTCCTTTTTAATAACATAATAAAGTAAAAAAACGGCCGGATATTCCGACCGTTTAAGATTTTATCGCTAACCGTTTTGTTTTTTATTGGCTTTTATTTGAGCTAAATTTCTGCCCGGAAGTGCATCACGGTTCATCTTACGCTTCGTATTCTTCTTTTTCGGGGCGCGCTGTTGTTGAGTAGCAATTTGTTGTTCTTCCGGATTTCCAAATTTTAAACTATGGGAAAATCTGTGGGAGCGCAGGCGAACAATGGTCGTTGCTTCGAAAGTATTATCATCATTATGTATAGTAGCTCGTTCATGAGCTATCAAATTTTTAACCACTTGCTCATGTTTTGCTTCAGCATCTTTTGATGTAACGCTCCAAAAACCATCTTTTTCAATATTTTTAAAGTCTCTGTCGAATTCTTCATATCCAAATTCAATTTTTTTACTGCCGTCATCATATATAGCTTGCTCATGTTTTGCTTCAGCATCTTTTGATGTAACGCTCCAGTAACCATCTTGTTCAATATTTCCATTTCCGCCGAATTCTTCATATTCAAAATTCTGGGTTGTTTGTTCAACAGGAGCATGCATCGGTCTTTGTTTTGCTATCTCTTCCAATACCGACTTAATAGAATCGCCTGTCGCACCATTTTTAGTCAGTTCTTCAATTTTCTCTGCGACAATCCGCATTGTTTCCTTATCCTTGGCATCAGTAATCCACTCTTTGACTTTTTTACCCAGCCGGACGGTATTCGGCTTCTTTGAGCCTATTTTTTCATATTTAGGATTTGAATAAATTTCATTGTCAGTCCACATATCGTGAGTTTTGTTCACCGAGGTCAGAACGGAATCCGGAGCATCTTTTTCACCCTTTTTATAAACAGAGATGCCTTGTGCACTCATATCTTTAATGACTTGTTCGGTTTTATTTTTTTCATTATCTTTTGCTATTTCACTCTTGATATATTCTATACCTTTAGCACTGAGTGCAGCAGCAGCCGCAATTCCCGTACCGATAAGAACCCGCTTAATCCATCTCTTTTTATCCATAACCATTCTCCTTTATAAAAGTATCTTATATATATAAATCATATAAAAACAATATTTTGTCAATATATTTTATAATGTAAAAAAGCGGGATGGTATGAAACCAACCCGCTGATAAGTAGAAAGCCACTATATGACTTTTTTAGAATTGATCTGAGGTGCGTTTAATCAAATCCTCAATATTCTCCGGCGGCCAACCCGGTGTATCCATACCCAAATGGATGCCCATCTTGGCCAATACTTCTTTGATTTCGTTCAAAGACTTACGACCGAAGTTCGGTGTGCGCAGCATTTCTGCTTCCGTCTTTTGTACCAAATCGCCGATATAAACGATATTGTCGTTCTTCAGGCAGTTAGCCGAACGAACCGAAAGCTCGAGTTCATCAACCTTACGCAGCAGGTTCTTGTTGAACGGCAATTCTTCGCGAATATCTTCAACTTCGCTTTCCGGTTCATCAAAGTTAATGAACGGCTTAAGCTGATCTTGCAGAATGCGGGCAGCCAAAGCAACCGCATCTTCCGGCGAAATAACACCGTTGGTTTCAACAATCATGGTCAGCTTATCATAGTCCATAGCTTGGTTAACGCGGGTGTTTTCAACCTTATAAGAAACCTTCTTAACCGGCGAATAAATCGCGTCAACATTAATCAGACCGATCGGCGAATCGTTTGTCATGTTGGTAGAGGCCGGAACATAACCCTTACCGGTGGTAACGGTCAATTCCATATTGATTTTGGCACCGGCATCAAGCGTGCAAATGATATGGTCCGGATTCATGATTTCAACATCATGACCGGTTTCAATCATCGCAGCCGTGACAACGCACGGACCTTCAGCCTTTAATGTCAATGTTTTAGCCGATTCGCTATGAACGGCAACCGCCAATTCTTTAACATTCAATACGATATCGGTTACATCTTCCATTACGCCCGGAATAACCGAAAATTCATGTAATACGCCGTCTATTTTGATAGCAGAAACAGCGCCGCCCTGTAATGAGGACAACAAAACCCGACGCAAGGCGTTACCGAGCGTCAGACCGAATCCTCTCTCCAAAGGTTCAACCACAATTTTAGCTTTGTTTGTGCCTTCTGTTTGCGACACATCCAACTTTGTTGGTTTAATCAATTCTTGCCAATTCTTTTGAATCACGGGTTTAATCCTTTTCTTTAGAAGTTTATATGCATATATTTAAGCACGACAACAGGCCTGATTCGGCCTGTGTCGTAAAATAAAAACTAGACGCGGCGTCTTTTTCTTAAACGGCAGCCGTTGTGCGGAATAGGCGTTACATCGCGAATCGAAGTAATGGTAAAACCGATAACCTGCAATGCTCTGATTGCGGATTCTCTGCCCGAACCCGGACCTTTTACTTCAACTTCCAATGTTTTCATGCCGTTTTCCTGAGCCTTTTTACCGGCTTCTTCGGCAGCTACCTGAGCAGCGTACGGAGTAGACTTTCTCGAACCTTTAAAACCCTGAGCACCGGCTGTTGACCAAGAAACGGTATTGCCTTGAGCATCAGCGATGGTAACTCTTGTGTTGTTAAAAGAAGAATCGATGTGAGCCACACCCGAAGTAATATTCTTTTTTTCTTTCTTTTTTCTTTGAATTGTTGCTTTAGCCATTTGCACTCACCCCACTATTTCTTCTTGTTCGCAATGGTTTTACGTTTACCTTTACGGGTACGAGCATTTTGTTTGGTGCTCTGACCGCGTACCGGCAGACCCTTACGATGTCTTAAACCACGATAGCAACCCAAATCCATCAATCTCTTGATGTTGGTACCGACTTCACGGCGAAGTTCACCTTCAACCAGATAGTCGCTATCGATAACTTCACGAATCTTCATTACTTCATCATCGGATAAATCGTTAACGCGACGGTTAAGATCGATTCCGGACTTCGAGCAAATGTCTTGAGCAGACTTGCGTCCAATGCCGAAGATATAAGTCAGTGCGACTTCAATTCTCTTGGCACTTGGAATATTTACACCAGCTATACGAGCCAAATTTAATCTCCATTATTTAATAAATTAAAACATTCAAAAAGTTGATCACCACTTTTCAAAATTAAGCGGATTATAGGCACGATATTTGTCAGAGTCAACACCTTTTTGCAAAAAAATTGAATTTTTTTTGCGAATTTAACGATTTTTTAAGAAACACCGCAACATACGCCGTATTTCGGGCAATTACTTATCTTCGTCCAATCCGAGAACGTCGTTTATTTTGCGGCTGACGGCGTCGATAGTGCCGGTCCCGTCTACTGTTTTGAGTAAACCGCGCTTTTCAAAAAACGGAATGGTCGGATAAGTCAGTAAACGATAGTTAATCAGGCGATTCTGTACCGTTGTACGGTTATCGTCCCTACGGCGGGCAAATTCGGTGCCGCCGCAAACATCGCAAACCCCGTAAATTTGCGGTTTTTGAAACTTATCGTGGTAGCCGGCGCCGCATTTCATACAGGCATAGCGCCCTAAAATGCGTTCCATGATGATTTCATCGGGTACCTGAATTTCCAGAACCGCCGACAGCTTAATATTCTGTTCGGCCATCAAATCTTCCAAAACTTCGGCTTGCGGCAGAGTGCGCGGAAAACCGTCCAGAATAAAGCCGTGTGCGCAGTCCGGCTCGGAGATTCGGCTTTTTACCATCTCGATAATCATTTCGTCATTGGCAAATTCGCCGCGCTCAAGCGTTGCCTTCAGCTCATGACCGAGCGGTGTATCTTTTTCGGCGAACTGTCGCAGCATTTCGCCGGTAGATAAATGCGCAATATGAGTCTTTTCTTTTAAAATCCGAGCCTGCGTGCCCTTGCCGCAACCGGGAGCACCGGTAAATACGACAAACAAGCCTTTTTTTGCGTGTGTCATGGTTTAACGGTTCTTTTTGCTGATTAATGCCGCTTTTTTGAGCAAACCTTCATATTGGTAAGCAATCAAATGCGATTGAACCTGATTTACGAAATCCATGGTAACCTGAACCACGATGAGCAGGGTGGTACCGCCCAAAACAAACGGAACACCGACTCGGCTGATTAAGATTTCCGGCAAAATGCAAAGGCAGACCAAATAAACGGAAGCCACCATCGTCAGGCGCGTAATAACGTAGTCAAGATATTCCGCGGTGTTTTTACCCGGACGAATACCGGCAATAAAGCCGCCGTGTTTCTTTAAGTTCTCGGCAGTTTCTTCCGGATTGAATACCACGCCGGTATAGAAGAACGTAAAGAACAGAATAAGGAAGGCATACAAAGCCAAATACAACGGTTGACCATGGCCGAGCAACTGGCTCAAAGTCTGAACCCAACCCGGTCCTTGTTCGGCCGAAAGATTGGCAATCGTAATCGGCAACAACAGCAAAGAGCTGGCGAAGATCGGCGGAATAACGCCGGTCGGGTTAATTTTCAGCGGCAGGTGCGAACTGTCGGCCGCCGTCATACGCATACCCATCTGACGCTTCGGATATTGAATTACGATACGGCGTTGTGCGCGCTCAACAAACACAATGAGATAAATGAGCGCCAGAGCCATAATCAGCAACATAATGATGGTGCCGATGGACATTTGACCGGCACGACCCAATTCAAAAGTCTGTGCTAAAGCGTTCGGGATGTTGGCGATAATACCGACCGTAATGATGAGCGACGAGCCGTTGCCGACGCCGCGTTGGGTAATTTGGTCCCCGAGCCAAACGATGAACATGGTACCGCCCACCAAAGATACAATGGTCGAGAATTTGAAGGCAAAACTCGGAATCAGTACCGCGGAAGCGCCGTTACCACCGGAAATGCTCAATAAACCGACGGCAATACCGTAACCCTGGATGATCGTAATCAAAACCGTCAACATCTTGGTGTAGTGTACGATTTTGCGGTGTCCGGCTTCGCCTTCTTTTTTGAGAGCCTGCAAAGACGGAATAACCGATTGTCCGAGCTGAATGATAATGGACGCGGAAATGTAAGGCATAATGTTGAGGGCAAAAATCGTCATACGCTCCAACGCACCGCCGGAAAACATATTGAACATACCCAAAATACCACCCGAGTTACGGCTGAACATTTCAGCCAAAACGCCGGCATTAATACCCGGAAGCGGGATAAACGTTCCCAAACGGAAAACAATTAATGCCATAACGGTAAACCACAATCTTTTCTTAAGTTCTTCAGCCTTACCAAAGGCAGACATATCTAAGCCTGCTGCCATTTTTTCTGCTAACGAAGCCATTTTATCATCCTTTAAAAAATTTAAAACCAAACAAGGGGCACTTTTTGCCCATTGCCGATAATTTAATACACAAAAATAAAATTTATGCAACAAAAATCTGTTTATCCTCAATATTTTGTTGATGATAAGCGAATCGGCGCGCATAAAGGCGTATTTTTATATGCGGTGATTATTCCCGTTCGTCGGGGTTGCGTTTTTTGAATGATTTGTAGCCGGCACGCAGTGACGAGAGTTTTTGGGCTTTTTCACCCATACGTTCCCGATGCGTCTTTATAAAGATTCTGTACTTGGCTTCTTCGCTCTGAAAAGTCGGTGAGGCGGCCAAATCCTTGTAATTGATGGAGATTTGTCGGTCGTATGCTTTATCGACACCGTATTTTTTGCCGATATAAAGGTCACAACGCACGAAGTTATCTTCATTAAGTTTAGGTAATCCGTATAACGATTCCAGATTATTGCGTTCGCAACTGAAACTTCCACCGACTTCCGCCGGTGCGCCGATTAAGGAAACCAGTTTATTTTCGGCACATCCGAAATTTTTGCCGACTTTTTGCGGTGCGTTATTCAAAGAAGTGAGTTCGTTATTGTTACAATGAAAATGACCGCCGACTTCTTGCGGAGCTCCGTCCAGAGAAGTAAGTTTATTAAAACTGCAAACAAAATGTTCGTTTATTTTTTGCGGCGCTCCCTTAAGGGAAGTCAACTTATTGTTGGTGCAACAAAAACTTCCGACTTCTTGCGGCGCACATTCCAAGTCGGTAAGCTGATTGCCGCTGCAATCAAATTCTCCGCCAACTCTTTGTGGACCACCCCTTAATGTGGTCAGACGATTGTTGGTGCATTTAAAATCTCCTTTTACGACTTGCGGTGCACCTTCCAACGAGGTTAATTTATTGCTACCGCATGAAAAATAACCGTTGACCTCTTGTGGTGCATATTCCAAGGACGTCAGCTTATTGAAATGGCACATAAAATAACCGCCTACCTTTTGTGGTGCGTGTTTTAAGGAGGTAAGCTCATTGCAAAGGCAGGCAAAATTGCCGCCGACTTCCTTGGGCGAACCTTCCAGAGATGTCAGATGATTGCTACCGCAATCAAAATCGCCGGTTACGGTAACTCTCGATAAATCCGGTAATTTGGTTAAGTTTTTGTTGCTTAAATTCAAGCTTCCCTTAATAACAAATCCGTCCGGCATTTCATAAAGATTGTAAGTTACGCCGTCTTGCCTGAAAGGCAAATATTCCGCAGGCGATTTTTCTGCCGGTTTTTCTTCTTCGGGCCGGTTTTCGGATAATTTGTTTTTCAATTTTTGCAACAGGTTTCTTATCATTATTCTTTCAGCTCCTTTTAAAACGGTGACGACGGCAAAACTTATTTGATTTCCTGCGTATATTTTTTCTTGGCTAATTTTATGATGTTATTGACTTCAACGGACTTGGTATCGTCGGTTGTTTTTTGTTTTTGCTTGTTAGCCATACGGTCTTTAACCGTTTCCAAAGTTTGCGGTTGCATATTTTTTTCATCGATTTTTTGGCGGCTGCGGGTTTTTTGAGTTGTTTGAACTAAAACACTGCTTTTACCCAAAGAGGCGAGTTGCTTTTCTTTTTGGGTATTTTCGTATTCGGTCGAAGCGCTGACGGCATAACCGATGGCGCAAGCCGCATAAGAACAAGCCAGATAAGCGGGCAGCCCGGTTGCCGCGGCGGAAATCGCCAAACCGCCGGTTAAGGCCGCAAAACCGGACGACAGTAAAATCTCAAATTTTTTCTTTTTAGGGAGTTCGCGCCATTTATCGCGGAATTTTGTTTTTGAAGAATCGGCAATATCTTTTAATGCGGCCAAAGATGCTTTAGGATTTCTGTTAAGTTCGGAGTTGAGTTTGGCCGATGAGTGAGCGGAAAGGGCCGCCATCGACATACCTAAAAAGCCGATGAAAGGACCGCCGCAATATTGCGCAACCAAAGCAGAAGGTGCAAGTGCCGGCGCCACGGCCGCAACCAACCCGCCGACGGTCATACCGCCCCACAACAGGGCATTTGCCCCCCAAAAGGCAACACTGCGTTTATCTTCGGTGGAAAATTTTTTCCAATCATCCTTAAAACTCAATACTTGGCTCCTTGTCCACATAATTATTAATTGAATATATGCTACACCGTTTTGCGGGTTTTGTCAATCGGTTTTCTGCGGCAAAGAAAAACCCTGACCGAAGTCAGGGCTTTATTTATTTTTTATGCGACCATTTGTTTTATGGCGGCAATGGCATCATTTATTTTTTCTACGTCGGTGCCGCCTGCCTGTGCCATATCCGGCCGTCCGCCGCCGCCCTGACCGCCGAGAACACCGGCCGCCGTCCGCACCATATCAACCGCATTGTATTTGCCGGTTAAGTCCTTGCTGACTCCGACCACAACCGAGGCCTTGCCGTCTTTATCCGAGCATAATACCACCACGCCCGAGCCTATTTTTTGCGTAATATCGTCAACAAACGCCTTCAGTTCTTTCGGATGGGCATCAGGCACCAATTTGCCGACGAATTTAACGCCGTTGACGGTTTCCACTTCATCTTTGGCCGAAGATTGACCGCCGGCCAGACTTCTCTTTAAGTTAAAGATTTCGGCTTCGAGTTTTTTGCGTTCTTCCAGCAAACCGCCGATTCTGGCCTCTAAATCATTGATATTGGTTTTTAAGCCGTTAGCGGCGGCATGCAGTTTATCTTCCAAAAAGCGAACATACGAATCGGCACCGCAACCGGTTACGCATTCCAAACGACGTACACCGGCGGCCACGGCGGATTCCGACAAAATATGGAAGTAGCCGATATTGCCGGTGGAGCAAACATGGGTACCGCCGCAAAGTTCGCGCGAGAACGGAGCTTTTTCGTCACCCATGGTAACCACGCGTACGTCATCGCCGTATTTCTCGTCAAACAGAGCCATAGCTCCGAGTTTAACCGCTTCGTCTTTATTCATAATCACGGTGTTGACTTTCAAATCGTTACGAATTTGCTCGTTGACGATATCTTCAACTTTGCGGATTTGTTCGGTAGTAATCTGCTTCGGGTGCGAAATATCAAAACGCATTCTGCCGGCTTCAACCGCCGAACCTTTTTGTGCCACATGGTCGCCCAACACGATTTTCAAGGCTTTGTGGGCTAAGTGGGTTACCGAGTGGTTGGCACAAATCTGCGAGCGATTTTCTTTATTGACCTCAAAATTGGCAAATTCGCCGACTTTTACCGTACCGCTTTGCAGTTCGCAGACATGAGCATATACGTCGTTCAATTTCGGCTTGCAATCGACAACTTTGGCGGTAAAATTCTTTGAAACAATCGTACCGATATCGCCGACCTGACCGCCGCGTTCGGCATAAAACGGAGTTTGGTTGGCTACCAGCTCGAATTTGCCGGAAGTTACTTCGTTTACTTCTTTGTCGTCTTGTACCAAAGCTTTGATTTCGCCGTCGGCTTTTAAGGTGTTGTAGCCCAAAAACTCGGTAGCGCCGCATTTATCTTTGATGCCGTACCAAACTTTGGCCACACCTTCGTCGCCGGAGCCGGCCCAGTTTTTGCGGGCTTCGGCTTTTTGTTTTTCCATGCAGGCGTTAAAGCCTTCAACATCAACTTCGAGATTTCTGCCTTTGAGCGCATCTTGAGTCAAATCAAGCGGAAAACCGTAAGTATCATAGAGTCTGAACGCGGTTTCGCCGCCGAGTTTGGCACCGGAAGGCAGTTTGGCAATTTCATCGTCAAGCAGTTTCAGGCCTTTATCCAAGGTGCGACCGAAACGTTCTTCTTCAATTTCGATGGTTTCTTTAATCAGAGTTTCGCGAGCATAAAGTTCCGGATAGGCGTCGCCCATTTCTTTTTGCAGCGTCGGTAACAGCTTATAAATCATCGGCTCTTTTACACCGAGCATATAGGCATGGCGCATGGCACGACGCATAATGCGACGCAACACATAACCGCGGCCTTCGTTGGACGGCAACACTCCGTCGGCAATCAAAAAGCTGATGGCACGCAAATGGTCGGCAATCACGTTATGTGAGGCCTTGAGCGGGCCGTTCGGATCGGTGTTGGCAATATCGGCAATCGCCTTAATCAGGTGTTGGAACATATCGGTTTCAAAATTGGAGTGAACTCCCTGCAAAATCGCGGCAATACGCTCCAAACCCATACCGGTATCGATTGATGGACGTTTTAAGTTGATGCGTGAGCCGTCCGGCAAATCTTCAAATTGGTCAAACACGAGGTTCCAAATTTCGATAAATCGGTCGCCGTCTTCTTCCGGAGTTCCCGGCAGACCGCCCCAAACTTCCGGACCGTGGTCGTAAAAAATTTCGGAACACGGACCGCACGGACCGGTATCGCCCATTTGCCAGAAGTTATCTTTGGTGGCAATACGAATAATGCGGTCTTCCGGCAAGCCGGAAACCTTTTTCCAAATATCGTGAGCTTCGTCATCGTTATGATAAATCGTGACCGCCAGCTTTTCTTTCGGCAGGCCGAATTCTTTGGTCAGCAACTCCCACGCATAAGGAATGGCGTAATCTTTGAAGTAATCGCCAAACGAAAAGTTACCGAGCATCTCAAAAAACGTGTGATGGCGCACATCGTAGCCCACGCTGTCCAAATCGTTGTGTTTGCCGCCGGCGCGCACACTTTTTTGGGCGGTGGCCGCTCGGGTATAATCGCGAGTTTCGTTGCCGGCCAGAATGTTTTTAAATTGCACCATGCCGGAATTGGTAAACATCAAAGTCGGGTCGTTATCCGGCACCAAAGACGATGACGGAACTATTTTATGGCCGTTTTTCTCGAAATAATCGAGGAACGTTTTGCGAATTTCATTTACACCGATTGTCATTTTATATCCTTAATTTTAAGCTTAAAATTTTCTCACTGACGCGCAGATTATAACAAACTTTGGCGCTTGTCCATATTTATTTACAAAAAAATATTGACAAATTACACAAATGCGCTATAAAACCTGTAACAAACCCTATAATTATGGTAAAAAGAATAATTGTTTTGGCAGTCTGCTTTATGCTCTCTGTCGTCGCCGCTTGCGCTCAGCGCGACATTGTTTACATCGAGCGTGATTCTGTGGAGATTGCTTTAAAGAATGCTCCGAGTTTTGAAACCCAGCGTTATGTGTACGGTCTGTACAAAAACAAAAAGGAGATTCTCCCCGTGGTTTATGACATGGTTGAGGAACGCTCCGCCGAATTGCTGGCCTTCTTTAAGGACACGGAGATTCTGGTTTACGACACAAGCGGAAGTTTGGTTGACCGAGCCGTTCTGGAGTATCCGATTGACCGCCACGTCGTCGTAAAGTTTGAGCAAATCGACGGTCGGCGTTGCGAGAGAATGTATGAGCTGGTGATATATTACAACGATAACGATTGGATATACCAACCCATCGGCACATACTACCGCAAAGGACGCCATCTCTACAAGGTATTTATTACTACCGAATTTGAGTTGGTTAAGTAAAATAAAAGGTCGGAGCAAATCCGGCCTTTTATTTTTTAGGGCGATTAATCGGTAAATATCCCAGTATTTTAGGTGTTTATGTCGCAGAATCAAAAAAGTAAAAAAAATGCTGGAAAAATTAAAAAAAATATGCTACAATCAAGAGAAGTATAAGGTCTTTCAAAGGGAATGCTATGTATATTTGGATATTATTGGCAACGATTATGGTCGCTTTGAGCTTTTTTAACGTTGCGCCGCGCGCCGACAAAGAGCACGCACTCAACGAGATTAAGGCTGCCACGGTTGTTAACCGCTTTAAGGCGGAGCATGTGGCTATGCTGCGTAATATCGAGTGCGAAATAATATTGCGCCGGAACGATCAGGGCTGGGATGGAAACAGCGAATTAAACGCATATAGCGCGTCAGGAGCGGTGGAAGTTACCGATCGTACCAGTTTTACGGCCGGCGGATTAAAAGAATACACCAAGTTTGAAAATCATCTGCCGATAGGATATATGCAGGGCAATAACCGTAAGAACGGCCTCGGGCAGAACTACTCGCTCAAAGGCAAAATGCGGCACTTCATATATTGTTTGGATAAGCCGGCGGAAAGTACTATATCCGACGCCTCTGCCGGACAATATTCGGGCAACTTTATTTCGTGTCGTACCACGGAGGAAGGAACCGGACTCGGCTATAATCGCTACTTGGTATCGGTTATGCCGATTAGAGACCGCTGGGTAACCAAAGACGGCAGCAAAAAACCGTTGCCGATTCTGACAAATATACTGGCAAAAACCCCGAGCAGAACCGCAAAATACGGGTGGAGCGAATGTTCGGAAAGCGGTTGTGTGTTGCATGGTGTGGGTTCTCATGCCGTACGTCTGGAATATACGGGCCATGACGAATTAGGGAACTTAAAGCAGGAGCTGCACCATGTTATTTTGTCTCCGCAATCAAAGATTTGGGATAACCCGGTCTTCAAATATTCGGGGAATCAGGATGACGATAAAAGTTGCTACTATAACACCTGTTTGTTTGCTTATGAACAAATACCGGTTGCGGATACTGCCTGCCATTGCGAAAACTTAATCAGAGCCGCAAACGGTCAGAAGACGCTGACAATGGAAGAATGCTATCCGGTACCGGAACAACCGCAACAACCACAAAATCCGTAAAAAATTATTAAGAAGATTAACTTTTAAGGAGAACGCCGATGAAAAACTATAACAACAAAAAATCCATAATGGAGCGAGGTGGCTTAATGATAGAAGCCTTGGCCATGCTTGGTTTGATAGCAGTGGTAACCCCGACTATGTATAAAAAATCCGCCGAGCGAACGATGGAAGTTGAGGATATTAATACCGCAACCACCATGCGTACGTTTATGAACGCGGTGGAAGCATACATGAACACCAACTACATCAATATTATGAAAGACACCGAAGCACACTTGCAAACGGTAGGCGATGATGCGGAAAAAATGGCTATTAAAAACGTAGGCGTCGATGAATTGGCGCCGTATTTGCCGTATAAATATGCTGAAAACGGCGGTTTATTTAATTACACCGACCCGAAAATCCGCATTGTGCGTTCCGGTGACAACTTAACGGCGTTCGCGTTGTTCCCGGCAAAAGTGGGCGGAGAAGACGGAGTCGGCCAAGAGCGGACGGTACGTATTGCTTCATTAATCGGTGCTAACGGCGGTTATGTTCCTACAGGCGATAACGAAAGCGAAAAGAAAGCACGCGGTGTCGGCGGCGTGTGGAATTTGGATAATGCACACTATAAGGCGGTATTCGGCGATGATGACGCGGCAAAACAGTTCTCCTTGGTTACGTCATCTTCCAACGTTGTTAACAGCTCGACTGCGGCGGCCGAAGCCGATAACACCAAATATCTGCAACGTACGAAAGAAAACGGTACCGGTGAATTATGGCGTAACGCAATGCGTACAGATTTGTATATGGGCGGCGCCGATTCGGCAAAGGACCCGGATAAAACGAATGAGAATGATTTCTTCAGCATCTATAATGTTAATGAGATGATCATCGGTGCGGAAGCCGATGCGGCTCAATCACTACGCAAAGCAGTAAAAGATGGCGATGCAACCGATGATTTTGAGGCTTCTAAAAAAATCTCGGGGGATTACGGTTTGTATGTAGCCGGCAGCGGTAAAAAAGGACAAGGTGCGGGTAATGCATATATTAAAGGTACTTTGTTGGCGGCCGGTAATCATTTTTGGGCCGATAAAGATACTTTAAAATACACCGGCTCCAATTTGGAATTTGACGGTACCAACTTCTATATAGGTAAGAACCAGAAAACCGATACTAACAATGCGGCGCATCATGTTATTTCCGGTAAGGCCGAAAAGGGTAAAAGCCAGTTGGCGATTATGGGTACACTCAAGGATACTGAGGGTAATATGACCGGTGTGGTTGATATAGCGGAAGCCGGCGATATCGGTAATTATAAACCTACTAATAACGCTATTCAGAAAAAAGCTAATGTGGTAATCAACACCACGAATAAAGGCACCGGCGGGGCAACCGTTACGACACCGAAGTATTCGGAGGACGGCAAAGCGCCGCAATTCGGGGTTGATGTTTCCGGCAATATGGTGGTTGAAGGCGTGTTGGCGGCAGGTCAGCTTGATGTTAACAAAATCCGTACTTCGGAACTTGAAGTCGGTTCGACCAACATTGACGACGAATATAAGTGGATGAAGGTTGACGGTTCGGGTGTTCATATTCATCAACCGGGCAGCGGTGCTTATAAAGGCACGCAAATCGAAGCCCGCGATAAACTTATTACGATGCGCGTCGGTGAAAAAAATACGATGGATGCTAATACGGATTCCGCTTCGGTTGAGGGTAATGATTATAATGATGCGCAAATCATTATGGATACCAACGGTATTATCGAAAGAGTAGCTACCAACAAAAAGATAAAGATGGCTTCCGGCAATATCGGTGTGAACATTTCCGACGCAGACACTAAAGTTATCAATATCGGTAAGGTGGATAATAATGCCGCGGCTGCTACCGGCGCCGAAGGCGACCCGCAATACGAGGTTAACTTCAGCGATAATGCCAATGTAAATATGTATAGGAGTAACTTGAAAGTATCCGACGGCAGTAATCCGGTCTTGACCGTTCGCGGCAACGGCACCAGTACCGGCATTACTGATGATGCTAAAAATAAAGCTGGCAAAGCGTATGATATTGCCGGCCATGGCGAAACGGTATTTACCAATAAAGGTGATGATGGCAGATTCTTAGCCATGACTGACAATATGCAGTATGATACGGCAGTTAATATTGTGAGGGGTGACGGAACCGATGGTGAAAAATCAACGGGTATCTTATATGTTGATATGGAACCGACGAATTTTGAATCTTATTTCAAGGAGGTTGGGAGCACAACCGATAATAAGACTAAGTATGTAGTTGATAAAGAAGACGGTAAAGCTACCGTAAAGAGAGATCTTAAAGGCGGTGCGATTTATATCCGTAAGGGCTTGATTGACCTGGTACCGGATACGTCGTACGTTGATCAGGGATATGACACAAATGGTGTTTATAGACAGAAACAATATAATGCCGATAACGGTCGCGGTGTTGTTCGTGCCAGCCGCTTTGTTGCCAACAATGTCGATGTAAACGGAAATCCGGTGAAGGTACCTGACTTCTTTAATAAGGTAGAAAACGGCTCCACCATTTATGAACAATATAACGGTAAGTATACAAATAACAACAATCAACAGGCTGTAAGAAATCGTTATGATACATATATGGTAAATCCGGCCTATACTTCGGTAATGAACGATATTAAGCTGGTTTCGCGCGGCGGTGCCCGTCTGAGCGATATTTTGCCGGTGTTTGTTACCAAAGGTATTTATACGGCGGTTAACAACTATTCGGAGCAGAGATTCGGCAGCGGATATGACTTGACTTCCAGCAATCTGTGGCTTGATCATGAAACGGCTGATAAACCGGCGTTGTTGCACCAAGATAAGTGTAAAGATTTATCGGCAGATAAGTGCAGAACAGACGGATACAATTATGCCAGCGAACCGGCGTCGCCGATTATCGGAGTGGTGCCGGCGCCGCAATGTCCTCCGGGATATGCCCGTATGATTACGGTTACTCCGGCAAGTATTCGTATGGCCGAAGCCGGAAGATTTAAGAATCCGGCAAATACGTTCAATAAGGGCGGATTTAATATCGATGTCGATAACTTTACGACTCCGACCAACAGTGAATATTGGAAAAATGACGAAACCGGCGAAATAATTTATTTTGATGACATGAAGACAAAACAACAATGGATTGATGCCGGAATACCTAGTGATGAGATTGATAAAATGGGCCAAGCCGTTAAGTTATATTCGGCGTATATCAATGCTCAAAAGGAGGCGGAGAATATGAATCCGTCGTATCAGGCAAACATTAATATTGTCGGCAGTAACGAAAAATGGTCCGGCAGTAATCCGGACGGATTTAACGGTAAGATAGAGATAAATGTTGCCAATAAAGACTATTCTTTGGAGGGTGAGGAAGGTTTGGCAATACCTGGTCCGAGCGATAGCAATCCGTCAATTACCAAAGTCATCGGCGGACGTAGGGTAACATCTACCGAACAACATCGTTATGTCAGCGACGGCGGTAAACTCCCGGGTGATGTGATACATACAATCAGAGAAACAAACACTTCCACCGCGAATGCTTACAATACGGTAAATCCGCATGATACGGCACAAACCGGCAGCGGACAGAAAACCTACGTTGATACCGCAAACGTTATTTCTAACGATGCTAACTCACAGATAGTAACCATTATCGATGAAACCGGAACGAAGGATAATAAGGCACATTATGAAGAACGCCATTATAAATTGCATAATGATATTGATATTTCCGGTACCCGTATTTTGGCAGACCGCATTCAAAACGTCGGTTTTGAAACTCCGCGTAATGCTGAGGGCGTTGGTGCTCCTGCCTATATATTGACGTCAGGTGACCCTAATGCTTTTGAGCCGATAACCATTCAAAAGAGTACCTGGTTGAAAACCGCGGTGGTACCTCTGAAAAAAGGCGGCGCTTTTACGGGTGACTATAACGAATATGCTTCCGGTTGGGCAATCCTGATGGGATTCCTCTATCCGCAACACGGTTACCGCAACATATTGAATGCATTGAGTGTTGCCAACAAATATAAGACTTATCCGATGTTTGATACCACCGATAAGGGTACGCGACACAGAGGCGGTTTCGACCAGAGAACGATTAAGCAAAGAGACTTTTCTTCCAGCCCGAGCGCGAAAGACGAATATTTCTTCTGGAACGTGTTCCCGGTTGAACAGGAAAGTTTGGAAGCATTCATCACGACATATTGCTACTTTGACCAAGATAACCAAGGTTTCGGTATGTTCAATGAGTCAACGGATGTGAAAAATCATTTACCGATGATCGATTATATTACAACCTTCCCGAACTCGTATCAACCTGAAGGCGAGAATAAGAAGTATCGTGAACGGTTGAACGATCCGTCGATGAAGTATAACGAACTTTGGTAATACTTTCTTGATAAAAAGCGCCGGTTTGAGATTTTCAGACCGGCGTTTTTCTATGGTATAAGAAGTGTCAGCAGAAGCCGATGTGGCGGGTAACGGGGTCTTTTTGCTTTTGTTCGAGCTCCAGCAGCTTTATCAGTTCGTCCTTATTTTCCGTATATCCCATGATTTCCGCCTTTTCTTTGACAACGGCAAAATCTCCGGGAGTGAGGCTGGAAATATAAGATAAATCCACGTCTTTAATCCCGAAAAAGTGGGCAAAAGCCAGAGTATTTTGCTCCGGAGTCATATATTTATATTCTACCTTGAAGGTAAAACGGCGGAGGCTGGCTTTATCCAAATTATCCATCAGATTGGTGGTGCAAACAAATGGAAGTTCGTGTTTTTCCATTTGCGTGAGCATTTCGTTCACCTGGGTTATCTCCCAAGAATGAGAGGAGCTTTGCCGGTCGTATAAGAAGCTGTCGGCCTCATCAAAGACCAGCAAGGCGCGTTTTTCTTTTGCCTCGTTGAAAGCCCGCGCGATATTTTGCTCGGCTTCCCCGTACCATTTGGAAAGTAAATCCGAGCATTTTTTCTTGATTATCGGCATATTGAGTTGCTCGGCCAAATATTCGGCGTAGGCCGATTTTCCGGTGCCGGAAACGCCGTATAAACAGAGGGAGAATTTGGTGCGCTTTTGTTCTTTGATTTGTTGCGCCAGTTTGGCCAAATCGGTATCGGTGTTCAATAAAGACACATTAAAATTAAGCGGCTTCTTTTCTTCTTTTTTCGGTGACGTGTGTTTGGGTTTGCTTTCGCCGTTGTTATATGCCTTTTCTAAGGCGTTGAGGTTTTTGCAAACTTCTTCGATTCCGCCGTTCATCATTTTGGCCGATTTGGCGGCCGTGACAATAAAGGACGGCGACAGGTTATATTCCTTTGCCAGTTCGGCAGCCTTTTGGTTGTTGATTTTAATATCGTATTGCTTCAGTGTTTTTTTCCAGATTTCTTTTCGGGTGTCCATACTCGGTTTTTTGAAATCCATGGCGTAGGTAAAACGACGGAGATAGGCTTTATCCCAATAGCGGATGGAGTTGACGATCCAAATACACGGGATTTCGTTGTTTTCCAAAATCCGGTTGATGCGAATCTTTTTTTCATCCATAAAGTCGTCGGCTTCGTCAATCAGCAGGCAAATTTTATTGTCTTTATGAATGGTGTTCTGTGCCATATTCAGGCATTCTATGCGCTTGCGGTCGTCTGTTTTTTCGCCGACGGCATACAATTCCGCGCCGGCCTTACGGCATAATGATTTGGCAAATTCGGTTTTGCCGGTTCCCGGTTCGCCGTAAAACAAAATGTTTATGCCTTTGCATTTTGCGGCAATACCTTTTTTAAGCAGAGCGGCGCAAAAATCTTTGTTTTCAAGATGATTAAAATCTTTCCATAATAAAGTCGGGAGCAGTTGCCGTCCCAGCACAAGTTGTCGCAGTTGGGCCAGATTTTCGAATTTTTGCGAAAACAGGTGCATCCCCCGCGAGCCCATGCTGATATCGCCGTCGTACTCTATTTCCAGCAGGCCGCAGGCGAGAAGTTTGTTTCCGGAGTTCAGGTATGTTTCAATCTGATTTTGCGAATAGCCGAGGAAAAACGAAATATAGGTGCGTTTGTCGTCACAGCGCCCCAACAAAGTGCCTTTTAAATTTTCCATATCGGAATTGAATTTTAAGCGCACGTAGTAGCCCAAAATATCCTTTTCGATCGGCGATAACTTAATCAATTCGGCAACCAGATTTATTTTATGTTGCAATCCGCTTATTCCGGAGGATTTACCGATTTTGGCCGCAACCTTTTGATACAGTATTTCCACGCGCTTGACGGCTTCGCATTTTTTGCTTTTGGCGAAGGTTTCAAAATTGTTGTATTTTTCGGTTTCTTCCTCGCTCATCAGCTCGTATTTGATGTAGTTGGAGCCGTAATCTTCATACCATTCGCCGATTCGGGGCAAAAAATCCCGAATATTGGCTTTTCTTGATAAAAAATTGGCCAAATAAGAAAACATCTGTTTTCTCTCGAAACCGTTGACATAGCTTGTTTTTACCGAATTTAATGATTTTTTCCGCATAATATTCCCTTTCATCGCAAATTCCGTTCTGTTTATAAAATATAAATACGACAAAATCAGTCGCATATATGTGAACACTAAAGACAAATTGTGCTTGATTTGCAATTTTGAACACGTTAAACTGACACCATAAAACAAGGAGAAAAAGATGAAATACGAAGCAGGTAAAGCCCCTAAAATGACCGGAGATAAAGAAAATTATCGTTATGTTTTGCAACAGGACGGCAAAAAAACATTAGTGGTTCTGGGGGTAAATCCCAGTACCGCGAGCGACGAAAAAACCGACCCGACCATCGATGCCGTGTTGCGGATTGTGCGCGATAACAAAGGTTATGACAGCTTTGCAATGATAAATCTGTATCCGAAAAGAAGTTCAAAAGTTTCCAATTTGCCGGCAGAAAATGACTTTGACGGCGCCGAGGCGGAGAAAAATTGCGATTATATCAGAAAATTGGTGGAAAAAAATCGGGATGTTTTGTTGGCTTTCGGAAATTGTATTGAAGAAAGAAAATATTTGGCGACCTGTTTTCGCAAAATTGTTGAAAAGCTGAGCGATTTGCGACCGAATTATAAAATAATAACTCTGACCGGAGACGGCAACCCGTGCCATCCGCTTTATGCCTGGAGGTGCAAAAACGTTATATTCGCGCCGAATGAGGACAGGTCATATTTGTTGCAAAACTTGGATGACGTGAATTCGTTGCGGATATTGAAAAAATAAGCTGTCGGGGGAGATTATATGGCAAATTACGAGAAAATGTATGATTTGTTTGACCTGGCGATGGCAATGCAGGAATCGAGCATCGGTTTGTCGTTGGAAGACATTAAGGAAAAATATAATGTTTCGCGCCGTACCGCCGAGCGGATGCGTAATGCGCTGTTAATTTATTTTCCGCAAATGGAGGAGGTGGAAACCGGCGAGCGCACCAAACGTTGGCGGATTACGCAGCGCAGTTTGAACAGTTTTATCTCATTTTCGGCGGAAGAACTGGCGGTGTTCAAAACCGCTATCGATAATTTGAAACAAAGCAACTTAAAAGAAAAAGCCGATACGCTTTCTCGGGTGGAATTGAAGCTGCGCAATTTGTTAAAGCCGGAGCAGAAAAACAAGATAGAAGTGGATGCCGACGAGTTGATGAAAGCCGAGGGTTTGGTATTGCATCCGGGGCCGAGAATCGAAATAGATAAAGATATTCTAAGCACTCTGCGTCAGGCGATACTCTCTTGTCATCATATCAAAATGGCGTACCAGGCGAAAAACACCGGCAGGAGTCACGTTTATAAGGTTATTCCGTACGGTTTTCTTTATGGTCAGCGCGACCACTATCTGGTGGCAAAACACAGCGACGGGTATGATAACGGCAAGGCGCATAATTTTTCGCTGCAAAAAATCAAAAGCGTGGAAATTTTGCCGGATGTTTTTGACAGTTCGGAATTTAATTTGCAGGAATATGCCATGGAATCCTTCGGTGCTTTTCATGAGAAGCCTTTTGATGTGGAATGGTTGTTCAGCGCCGATGCGGCGGCCGAGGCCGAAAACTTTGTTTTTCATCCGAAACAGCAGCTGATTAAAAATCCGGACGGCACGTTGACCGTTAAGTTCAAAGCCGGCGGCAAGGTTGAGATGGATTGGTTTTTATACACCTGGGGCGATAAAGTCAAAGTCATCAAGCCGTAACGGTTTTTGTGTGTATAATTTGCATAAAGCGCGACAGTATTCGTTTTTTTTGTTATCATTACCGCAGTTGTATTAAGGAGATTTTCATGTATAAAAAGATTGCCGTTTTAATCGGTTTAATGTTATTTAATGTTTTTCCGGCATTTGCTATTGACGAATATTCCGTTGACGGAGAAAATTATTCGTACAAATTCTTGGTATATAACGAAGGCGAAGTGCTGGATATCGAAGGTAAAAAATATAAGAGTCCGTTTACTCTCTCGCAAGGCCATTTACAAACGCTGTTTGCCGCCGCGCAAAAATGGGCCACCGTTATAAAGACCACTAATCCCAAACCGAAAGCGGGATATGCCATAGTAACGGAAGACGAATATAATGCTTCGGCAGTAAGTCCGTATACAAAAATAGAAGAATCTCCTTATCCGGTAACCATAATCGATGCAATCATAAACAATCTCCATATTATAGACGACGATGATGATGACGATGGTGGCGACGATCCGCTGGATGATATTCACGGTATTATTACCATCGGCTACGGAATTGAAGAAAATAATCCGGGATGGCAGGATTTTAACGGATTGCATTCGTTGTTGCATAATCAATCGTTGCCGGATTTGTATACCACGTTGTTGCACGAGTTTATGCACTCGCTGGGTTATAACTCCGATGTATCGCAACAGCGTCCGGAAAGTACGGACCCTAAGGGTTATTATTTTACGGAAAAAGATACCGACAATCTGACGGTTTGGGATAAAAATCTGCGGCTTTATTCCGGAAGCTACGAGGTGTTTGACTCGGATGACGAGATTGTTCCGACATCGCAAATGTCGGTCGGCAAAAATCGCGATTTCGATATATTTGAATATTCTCCGTATTTTGTCGGAGAAGAAACCATTAAAGTTTTGGGTGGCAAAGACGATTATAACGACGCCCGGGTTGCCATAATTCAAAACGGCGGCCTGACCAATTATTCCATCAGTTATGACGATAAAGAAACGCGGCCGCAAGTTTTCGGAATGCCGATACATAATGCTGACAGCGCTGAACCGGATTTGGCGCATACCGAGCTGCGCAACAGCTTTATGTCGCACCAGGCTTTTCGTAACTGGTTAGTGCCGATGGAGGCCGAATTGGCGCTTTTGAAAGATTTGGGATATAATATTGATTTGCGCGATTATTTCGGTAAATCGTATTATTTGGATGATATAACCGATAACTTTGCCACCGGCTATTCCGAATGGAACGGCAGCGCTTATACGGGCAACCCGAGTAATGTGGTGCAAGGCGTGGGTTTGCATATATACGGCGACAACAATAAAATTACGCAAACTTCGGATATCGCTACCGTCGGCGAAGGTTCTTTCGGTGTCAGAATAGACGGCGTGAACAACCAATATACCTTAAGCAGCGGCAGCAGTATCGAAACCAACGGCAAGGAGAATCTGGGTATTGCCGTAACCTGGGGTAAGGGCCATATTGTGAATATTGCAAAAAATGCGGAAGTAACGGCGACGGGCGATGAAGGTATTGCGGTTGCGTTCGATTTCGGGGAAAATATGTTCGGTAATTTGGACGATACCCGCGGTTCGTATATCAATTATGACGGCGAGGATAACCGGGTTCCTTTAAGCGAAACCGACAAGGCTTTGGTAAAACAATTCAACGTTGCCGGTACTTTGAGCGGAAAACTGGCGGCAATTTATATTGCGGACAATGCCCACGTTGAAGAAATAAACATTTTGAACGGAGCATATATCAACGGCAATATCGTTTCCGATTGGAACTCCGAAAAATCCGGCCCGAAGAGCAGAGTTATGCGGGAAGAAGCCGGTGAATGGTCTTATGTTGACGTCAGCGACGAATCGCAGATATATTTTACCGACATCAATATCAATGCCGGCTTTAACGGCACGATTAACGGCAGTATCGACGGAGAGGTGACCGACGGCAGCAATACTTTGAGATTGAATAATGCGGGCATCGTAAATGTAAAAGGCGAGAAAATCGCGGTTTATTCTTTTGAAAATTCGGGTGCGGTTGATATCGACAATGCCGTTGTTTCCGTGCAAAAAGGAGAAATCAACGGTATCGGCGAGCTGAATGTTATAGATAATATGCAGCTGGATGCAAACGTGAAGCAAATCAATAATATAGTGAATTTGCAAAACGATGCGGTATTTTCAACCGCAAACGACGACATCAATACGCTGGAGATTACGCAGCTTAATGCCGACAATGCAAAAATTTCTTTTGATTTGGGCGATAAATATACGCTGAAAAATGCTTCGCAGAACGATACGGCGTCAATTTCAAAAATTATCTTAACGATGGAAAATGCCGATACTTTGAAAGACGGTGCAACTTATGAATTGTTCGACGACGCTGATAAGGTACTTGATTTGGGCGATTCATACGGCAACGTTTATTATAACAACAAAAAATATTATCTGTCGCAAGATGCACAGCAGAAAAATTTGTTGCGCGCCAGAATGTCGGATGAAAAAGTTACGCTGCACGAGGCGGTGGAAAACGAATCGGCCATAAACTATATTATGACGCAAGACAACAAACAAACCGAAGATGTCGGAACGGTTAACGGCAGCTATTTTGAAATCAGCGGTGAGGATGTTGATGTTAACGGTTATAAAGGTTTAACGGTTGACGGCGAACATAATCCGGAAAAAACCGTGCTCAAAACCGGTATTTACGGCGCAAAAGACAGTAATGTCAGCGTGGTAAACGACGGCCATTTGGAAGTGATTGCCAAAGATAAAGAAATTGTGCTCGGCGGGCAAGACGAAACGGCCGTTTATCTGGATAACGGTAACGTGTTGCTTGATGCGAGCAAGAATACCATAAACGTTGGCGGGGCGATAAAAGGTACGGAAGACGGCAAAAACGTGGTTAGAGCTACCGGCAAATCGGTAACCTTGCATGAAGTTGACAATGTAAGTATTACGGCGATGAGCACCGAAATAAATATGAAGGATGTTGCTCATAATACTACTTTGATGTCCAGTTTCAGCGATATAAACGTTGAAGACGATGCATTTTTGGCGGCCGACGGAAGTAATGAGCTTTCGGGTTTCGGCGGCACAATCAACCTGCTTAACGGAAAAGCGTCGCCGATAACCTTGAACAAAATGGAATTGCTCGACAATACCAAGCTGAATATTGACGTTGATTTAGCAAATGAGGCGGCCGACCGATTGGTTGTACCGGCGGCGGAGAATTTATCCTTAAATGACGCGAAATTAAAAATCGACAAGGTAAATCCGGTAAATCAAAACGCCGCGTTGACCGCCGAAAAAATCAAAATTCCTTTTATCAGCGAAGAATTTAATAACCAAAACCTGCTGGGAAAAGTCGAGGTTGCAAAGTTGCCGTCGCTGCTCACGCCGATTTTCAAATATGATTTCGGTTACAACGAAGATAAAAAATCCGGCAATTTTGTGCTGCAAAGAGGTTCGTCGTCGCAATACGAAAGTTATAACCCGGCGATTGTGGCGGCTCCGGTTGCGGCTTTGAGCGGATATTTGACGCAGTTGCACGCTTATGATACGGCGTTCAACAACATCGGCGAGGGGGTCAGAATAGCGGGAAATCAGGCAACTTATCGCGGTCAAACCACGGTTATGCCGGATAAGACGTTGTGGGTTAAACCGTCGTCCTCTTTTGAAAAGCTTAATTTGAAAAACGGTCCGGAAATTAAAGACAATATGTATGACGTTTATGCCGGAATAGATGCGCCGGCGGCAAAAGTTTTGGGCGGCGGTGATCTGCGCTACGGAGTATATGTCGGCTATAATTATTCCCGCCAAAAATATGAGGGCAATACCATTCGTCAAAACGGCGGTACGTTGGGTTTGGTAGCGCATTTATATAAGAACGGTTGGTTTAATACCGCAACGGTGAATGCCGGCTTGGATAAGGCCGAAGAATCGACAATGTACGGCAAGGAAGATTTTAATATTTTCCGATACGGTATTGCCGACAAACTCGGGTTTAACTGGTTATCACCGCGGAAAGACTTTGTGGTCCAGCCGAGTTTATTGCTGAGTTATACCTCAATCAGAACGTCAAACTATTATAATGCGGCCAATGTCAAAATAACCTCGGACCCGCTTAATGCGTTTAACGTTGCGCCGGGAGTGCGGCTTGCCTGCAATTTACGCGACGGTTGGCAGCCGTATGCCGAGGCAAAAATGGTGTGGAATATTATGAATGATACCGATTTTGCGGCGCGGGGCATCAATTTGCCGGAAATGAGTATTAAGCCTTACGCTCAATACGGCGTCGGCGTGCAGAAAATCGGCGCCGGCAGAATTTCCGGCTACGGGCAGGTTGATATGCTGAGCGGCGGCAGAAAAGGTGTCGACATGACGCTGGGCATCAGATGGGCGTTTTAATTTGAAATAGGGCAAAGATGATGGCGGTGACGCAAAATTTAAGAAACATAATCGATAAATATATTGCGGAATTCAAACAAAAGTACCATCTGCCGAAAACCGTGAAGCCGTCGCTTCCGATTGTATGGTTCGGCAACAAGGAAGAATATGATAAGTCGCCCCTGAAAATTGTGACGGTCGGCTTGAATCCGTCATTAAAAGAATTTGAAAAACCGCGGTTCGCATCGGTTGATTTGAATGGCGGTAATGCGGCGGAAGAGCTTGCGCTGACGCTTAATGACTATTTTAAGAAAAATCCGTACAGAACTTGGTTTAACGACTTTGAAAAAGTTATAAAATGGTACGACGCGAGCTATTATGAGGCGACAAATAAGCCGAACCGGGCGCTGCATATTGATATTTATTCCGCTATCGCCACCAACCCGACGTGGGGAAAGCTTGATGAGGCAGAGAAAAAGCAGTTTAATCAAACGGCGTTGTTTGTCGAGCTTTTGCAGGAGCTAAATCCGGATATGATAATTTGTTCGGTAAATCAGGAAGTTTTTAAGGATGTCTTTTCGGATTTTTATCTTGTTAAGCAGGCCGAAAAAATCAGCAAAAAAGTCAGCCCTAAAAGCGGAAAAAAGTGCGGATTTTATATTCGCAAATATAAAGATAAAAAGCACAACAGAATATTAATCAGCGGAAGAAATATGAAGGGACAGCCTTTCGGCGGAATGAGCGAGTCGGAACTGGCGGAAGCAATAAGAGAAATAGCGGATTAAGCCGGTTTTATTGTTTGCTGCCGTAAAAATATTATTGATTTTTACGGAAAAATGTGCTAATTATAATTCAACCTATAAAGAGTGTGCGAGGGACAAGCCCTTTGACCACACAGCAACCGACAAAATGCACGGTGCTAAAGCTTGAACGATAGGCGGATTTAATATTCTAAACCTATCGTAACCGATGGGTTTATTTTTTGCTCTCTTTAAAGGTTAGTTTCAATTTTAACTTTAAGGAGATTTCCTATGTATCAAGATATGATAAAAGCTCTTAATGAATACTGGAAAAGAGGAGAATCCGGAATTCAGGTATATGCCCGAGAATTGATGGAAAAAGGTATTTTTCCCGCAAATTTTGATTATTTTTCTCATAAAGAAATAGAATGGGTTATCAAATATAAGGAAAACTTACTGTATCGTATATACAGAAATATTATCACAATACCTCGTCAAGGAATAGTGCGTGGTTGCGGCATTTTTCTGCTTTTGGAACTTCTTGTTTTGTCGGGAGTTTTCATAATAGAAGTATATCCATCAGAAACATGGTGGGTAGTAAAAATGGCATTTAAAATTACAGGATATTTATGTTTAGGCGTAGTGTTAAGTTTTATATATTTGATTTTGCATGTGTCGGATGCATTTAGTCGTTTGTTCAGATGGTTTAATGAGTTAATGGATACCTTCGTAGATGAGGGTATTCCGGCTTTATTGAATATTTTTCAATGGGTAATGATTGGTGGGTTAATCAAAATACTTTTAGAAACATTGTTATAAGGAGAGAAAAAGATGATTACATTTCGCGCCGGGCCGATTGAGCCTTTGGAAAATGAGGAAATTTATACGCTTTTTGCCAATATTGATTTGATAATGGCTAATGCCGATAAAATTTTGCAAAACGAGGCATATAAAAATATTCGTGTTAAAGGTACGGGTATCGATGGTATTTATATCGGACATATCAATTTGTTTTTGGGGGATTTAATTCGCCTGTGGAGTAACGGCAGTCCGTGGCGTAACGGGCAGAAATTTTATTACCATTTGGGCGGAAGTCCGCTCAGCGGTATGAGTTTCTGTACTTATTGGCAAGACGGTAAAATCGGCTGTGACAGAAGTAATCCGTCATTTGGTACTCTGCTAAAGCCGGCAAGTACCGTGATTAAAAATGCTGAGGAATCGGAACATATAATATCCGTACCTTTACCGCGGCGACAGGTATCCGGGTTAAACATAGGTGACTTATTAAAGTATTTACAGCAATAAAACGGATCATACGTAAGCGCTTATGCACAAAAGTTTGCTATTTTATTTGCGGCGGAAAAATCAATGAAGCGTAATTTTTTGTTGCATAAAAACAAAAAAATCAATAAGCTTAAGCAGATATCTGTTGTATATAAAGTGTTGAAAAGGATAAAACTATGAGAGATTTTCGCGCGGTTGTTGCTCGTCTAAAAAGCGTATCATTGTTTGCGGCTTTTATCGTTTCTGTTGCCGGAATTACGAATATTGCCGCAGCCACACCGAAACCTTTAACATAAAATATAACTTCTGATGAGATATGAAAAAATTGATTTTTTTACACGGAGCCGGAGCCGATAGAAATGCTTATAATGATTTAATGAGTAAAATCGCTCGGAGATTAGGAGCTGATTTAGTCAGCCTTGATGCTCCGTTTAAGAATCCCTATAAACCGTGTAAATATAAATGGTTTAATAAGTTTGAAAAAAACGGACGACGTGATGCGGTT
>JAEEMQ010000051.1 GCA_016283295.1 Alphaproteobacteria bacterium | reverse complement strand
TTGGAGTTACTGTCCACAATTTTGGTACCGGAGTGCTTATCGGTATCAAAAGTCCAGTATTTGGTTACACCGCCTTCGGTATATTTGAAGACATAATTACTGCTGGTGCCTTCTTTGAGAGTTACGGAACCGCTGTCGAGCAAATCCACGATTTCACTGTCGGTTGCCTTAGGCTTGAAGTAATAAGTATGGTTAACATACTTACTGCCGTCCCATTCGGCAATTACGACTGCCTTACTACCTGTTGTCTGAGTAGTGGAAAACGTATATTTATTACCGACATTATCTATATAATTTTGCGAATCAACACCGGCTTTATCAATTTTAATTGCCTTGACGCCCGGAACCTGAATGCGGTATTCTTCTTCTATGGACTCGTCAAGCCTTTGCAAGTTGGCACCGACCGAAGTGTTTTTCCAATCATCGGCATTATATTTTACGATATAGTTGCCGTTGGTCCATTCGCCGACAACCTTATTTAAAGAATCAAGGGAACCGGTACTCAAACTCAGCACACCGTTTTTATACGATACATCGCGGAACAGGTTATCAGTGCCGTTAATCGTAAAATCGTCACCGAGAGTATACATATCGTAGAGGTCCGACGAGGTAGTAAGCGTAAATTGAACACTATCTATATCTGCATCATAGCCGCTCAATACATCGATACTGTCAATAATAAATCTTCCGGTGGTGGTGTAAGTATGCGTACCCGTACCCGGATGTATCATATCCAAACCCGGAGTTGAACTTGCAAAGTCGGCATCCAAGGTTAACGAAATCGGTGCATTCAACGTTATCGAGTCCACGGTAATTTCATCGATTACACCGTTTTTCATATCCAGCGACGAGCCGGTGCCGTTAGACGTCAATGTGCTGATGTTTGAAGCCAACGTGCCTCTGGTAGTGATGGTGGCCGTCGGGTCCGTCAAGTCGGTTTGAGTGGCTTTACCTAATTTCACATTGGCATTGTTCAATTCAATTTTGGTAGCGGTTACCGCGTTATTGAACACATAGTTACCGCCGGTAGCTGTCAATTTATAATTGTTGTCGCCGTCTATCGTACCGTTAAAAGTCATGGTACCGGTAGTGGCATTCAAATTGACGGTACCGCCGTGGGAATAAATATCATTATAACCGGTGGAATCCACGTTGCCGGAATATAAAATATTGGAGCGAAAGGCATTGGTTTTAATGTTAATAGTACCGGTGTTGTAAATCGCGCCACCACGGCCGCTAGTCGCTTTATTTCCTATCATATTACCGATAACGGCACCGATTGTAGTGTTACTGTAGACATATATGGCACCGCCGCTACCGTTGGTGGCGGTATTGTTCGTAAAATCGCCGACAATGGAAGTTATACCTCCTGCCCCTTTAGATCCTCCTGCAATAATAGCACCACCGTTTTGGTATGCCGAGTTACCGGAGAAATTACCGGTGATTGAACCTATTGTGCCTTTGTTTGTATTTATGGCACCGCCGCTTTTTCCGCTAACGACTACGGAGTTGTTAATAAAATTACCGATAATATTGGTAATGGATGATCCTTCTCTTACGGCAATGGCACCGCCATCACCACCCTCACCATTACTGTTAATCGTATTGCCTACGAAGTCACCGATAAGATTTGTTATTGTGCCGCCGTTGTTACGCAAGGCAGCGCCATCGCTGTATGCCGTATTATAATAAAAATCGGCCGCAATATTATCTATTGTTCCGCTGCCGTGAAGAATACCGCCCGGAGCCGGAAAACCACCGGTGTTTGTATTATTGTAAATATCTGCCGTTATATTTGAAGCATTGGTAGCGGTTATAGCGCCGCCGTGGCCTTGTTGCGAAACATTATTATTGGTATAATACAAACGCGCATCCGCGGCCGGAACGCCATCGCGCTCACCTTCCGTATATCCGCTCGGTTTTGTATGGGTTATTTTGTAGTATTTAATCGTACCGTCGGTCTGGGTTTGCGCTACGTCGTAATCAGTTGACGAACCGGCCGTGATTTTAATGCCGGAAGCGGCTAATTTAGTGGTATTGTAGGTATAGTATGTATAGGTAGAATCGCCGTTATCCTTACGGAAAACATAGTTTGTCTCATCCGCGTTTGTGGTTGTCAGAGCCGCACCGCCGATGGCCACCAAATTGACAATCGCCGTATCGCCGGCATTAGGGGTGTAGAAATAAGTTGCGCCGTTAATTGTTACTTTTTTATCACTGGTTGGTCCAGAGGTTTTAAGCGTGTATTGTCCGTGTACCCCGCTCAAATAATCTGCGGATTCCTGTTTGATTCTATCAAGTGTCGAAGTCAGGGCCGCCACTTCGGCCATCGCCGAAGTCGGAGTGGAAGTTGCTATTGCCGCCAACGCGAACAGTCCGATGTTTATGAGCCAACATTTTCTTAAAACACTGCGATACTGCCGTGTTAAAAGCCCGATGGCCGTGCGCGTGTATTTCATAATCCAGTCCTCCAATAATATCTATAATAAAGGCATAACCGCTCTTATCATATCCCCGTATCGCACCCCATGCGCAATACCTACCTTTTTAAAAGCCTATATTCTTTCTTATGCTAGCACAAAAATGATTAAGATTCAATTAAAATTGTCATAGGCTGTAAAAGTAAATTATCGTTAGATTTCAATGATTTTTATGTCAATTTTTGCCAAAAATAAGACCATATAATCCTTCGTTTTATACAGTAAAAAATGTTATATTATCTGCCGCGAGAATATAAGACGCCTCATGAGATTACCACGTCGCGGCAAAACCGTTACTCATAATGACATGCATGTTTTACGGGCTCGTAACAACGAGCCCGTTGCAAAAACAATGCGGTGTCCGATTTGCCTTAAAAATAGCCGCCGCTGCGGTCAAATAAATAGATTATCACCGCCAGCAAAAACAGCGCAAATACAATGCCGAAAAACCAATACATTATGTCGGCGGAACCGATATTATCAAAAATATAGTCCATTATTCCTCCGCCGGCTTGTCCAAATCGGCCTTAACCTTCGGGTCGTTCATCAGGCGATTGATGCGTTCGGTTTCTTCAAAAGTATCATCGGCGCGGAAGTTGATTTCCGGCGTAAAGCGCAACTTGAGCTTATCCGCCACCAGCTTTTTGAACAGCCATTTATCCGCCGCCAGTTGTTCCAAAATTCCGCCCAAATTTTTGCCGTTCAAGGTGGTTAAATATACCGTGGCATACTTCAAATCCGGCGACATAATCACATTCGTAATCGTAATGAACGCTTCGGCAATTTCCGGCGAACGCACGTTATCCTGCTCGATTGCCTCGGCAATCACACGGCGTACTTCCTGCCCCACGCGCAGCTGTCTGTTTGATAATTCACGAGCCATAATTTTCCCCTTTCCTTACCTTACAGTGTTTTGGCGATTTCTTCTACTTCGTAGCATTCAATCGAGTCATTGACCTGAATGTCGCTGTAATTTTCAAAACTCATGCCGCACTCATACCCCTCTTTGACCTCTTTAACGTCGTCTTTATAGCGTTTGAGTTGGCCTAAGTTACCGTCATGAATAACCACGTTATCGCGCAAAAGTCTGACTTTGGCACCGCGTTTAACCAGACCCTCGGTTACCATACAGCCGGCCACTTTACCCACACCGGTAATATTGAAAACGTTACGAATTTGCGCATAGCCCAAAATCTTTTCGCGCAATTCTGGCGTAAGCATACCTTCCAGCGCCTTTTTCACATCGTCAACCACGGTATAAATAATCGAATAATAACGAATATCAACCCCGTCGCGATGCGCCATATCACGCGCCTGAGCATTGGCACGAACGTTAAAGCCGATAATCAATGCGTCGGAAGCGTGTGCCAAAGTAACATCGGATTCGGAAATTCCGCCCACTGCCGAGTGCAAAATCTGCACCGAAACTTCGTCGTTGGCCAGTTTTTTGAGCGAGCCTTCCAAAGCCTCAATCGAGCCTTGAACGTCGGCCTTAATAACCACCGATAAGTGCTTGGATTCGCCGGATTTAATCTTCTCCATCATCTGTTCCATCGCCGACTTGGTGTTGGCCACCATCTTCAGTTCGCGTTCTTTTCTGATGCGGTATCCTGTTACCTCACGCGCCTGGTTTTCGTCTTTGCCGATAACAAAGGTATCGCCGGCCATCGGAGTACCCTGCAAACCGACCACCTCAACCGGAGTTGCCGGCCCGGCCTGCATTACCTTTTTGCCGAGTTCGTTGAACATGGCACGCACACGGCCCCACTCCTTACCGGCAATCAAAATATCGCCGATGTGCAGAGTTCCGCGTTGTACCAAAACGGTTGCCACCGAACCGCGGCCTTTTTCCATTTTGGCTTCAACCACCGTACCTTGTGCCGTACGGTTCGGATTTGCCTTCAAATCAAGCATTTCCGCCTGCAACAGAATAGCCTCAACCAATTTATCGATGTTGATGCGCTTTTTGGCGGAAATCTCGGCACACAGCGATTCGCCGCCCATTTCTTCAACGCCGATACCGTATTGCAACAGCTCGGTCTTTACGCGCATCGGGTCGGCACCCGGCAAATCAATCTTATTAATCGCCACCACAATCGGTACATTAGCCGCCTGGGCGTGACGAATAGCCTCCACCGTTTGCGGCATGATGCCGTCGTTGGCCGCCACCACCAGCACCACAATATCGGTTACTTGTGCACCGCGGGCCCGCATTTCCGAAAACGCTTCGTGACCCGGCGTATCAATAAAGGTAATTTTTTGACCGCTCTCGAGCGTAATTTGATAAGCACCGATATGTTGCGTAATACCGCCGGCTTCTTTAGCCACCACGTTGGTTTCGCGCAAGGCATCCAACAGCGAAGTTTTACCGTGGTCAACGTGCCCCATAACCGTCACAATCGGAGCACGCGGCAACAAATCCTGCGCGGTATCTTCCGGACCGTCAAGCCCTTCTTCCACATCGCTGTCGGCAACGCGCTTGGCAATATGCCCCATATCTTCAACGATAATCTGTGCCGTATCGGCATCAATCGGCTGGTTAATCGTTACCATAACACCCATCGACATCAGGCGCTTAATCACATCGGAACTCTTTTCTGCCATACGGTTGGCCAGTTCCTGTACCGTAATGGTTTCCGGAATTATTACCTCGTGTACCACTTTTTCCTGCGGAACCGGAGCCTGCTGTACCGGTTTCGGTTGCTTTTTCTTAAAGCGGCGATGCGGAGCACCGTAGCCGTAATCATCGTCATCTTCATCACTGCCGCCGATCATATAATTGTTGGCGTTGATTTTATTGTTGCGACGTTGCGGCTCAAAAGTGCGCTTCTGAATCTTTTTGCGCTCCTGTTCAAAGGTTTCTTCGCGCGTCAGAGTATGCTTTTCCGCATTAGCGGCCGGCTTTTTGCCCTTTTTGCGATAAGCCTCGTCTTCGTCATCTTCATCGTCGTCGTTATAATCTTTCATTTTTTTGGCGCGATGTTCGGCAACCGATTGGCTTTCTTCCCGAGCTTTTTTCTCGGCGGCGGTTTGTGCCTCTTTAGCCGCTTTGGCTGCGGCTTGTTTAGCCTCGGCTTCTTCCGTAGCCTTTTGTTCGGCAGCAGCTTCTTCCGCTATACGCTCCTGCTCCATCTTTTCCTGTTTGGCGGCCTGCTGTTTGCGGCGATGAGCTTCTTTGGCTTCTTCCTCTTGCTTGCGCTTGGCATCATATTCCTTAGCTTCGGCCAACAGTTTGAGCTTTTGGGCGGTAGCCTCGTCGATTTCCTTTGGCGCAGATGCTTGCGGAGCCGCGTTTATGGTACGTTTTTTACGCACCTCGACCTGCACCACCTTCTTACCGTCGGTCGGCGTCGGTTTGGCAACCGTTTTCAATGTAAGGGTTTTCTTTAACGTCAATTTTCCCTTTGCACTTTCTTCTGTCATTATAACTTTTTCTCCATTTTACGCATTCAAAAATGTCTGATATCGCTGCAAGGCATTGCGCACCATCGCGCTCATCGGGCCTTTTTTAACCGCCAAATGCACCGTATTCTCACGATTAAGTGCTTTGCTCAGAGCGGCGACATCGTATATAATAAATTTTTCCACATCTTTAGACATTGCTGCGATTTTCTGCCTGCCGTCTTCTCCGGCATCTGTTGCTTCAATCACAAAGGCTGCCTTACCTTTTGCTATAACTTCTTTTACTTTTTCAAACCCCGAAACCAAATCTCCGGCCTTGCGGGCAAGGTTGAGGGCATCAAGTCCGCGCTTATATAAAATCTGCTCGACGATTTGCGGTAAATCTTCCGCCATAACCGTTTTGGTGTGCAGAATTTTATTCAGCGGATTGGTCTTGGCCGACAACCCTTGCAACAACGCTTTGGAATTGGAAAGATAAAAGCCGTGCCCGTCCAGTTTTTTATTGAAATCGGGCAAAACCGTGCCGTCTTTTAATAAAACGAAACGCAACAGCTCGTCTTTAGGCAAAACATTGCCCGTCAACACGCATTTTCTCATTTCCGTTTCCTTAGCCATTGTCGCTGCCTTTATGACTTTTTATTCCTCGGTCTGTTCATCATCAAACCAACCGGCTTTACGACGTGCCGCCATAATGATTTCATTGGCTTCATTTTCGGAAATAACTTCCGCACCGAGAATCTCAATCAATTCATCGGCGGCCAAATCTGCCAAATCTTCAATATTCTTAACGCCGTTTTCTGCCAAAGTAATAATCATTTCCGGTTCCAAACCTTCAACCGACTTCAGGCTCTCGTCAATCTTGAGAGCTTTACTCTTGGCATTGAATTCCTTGTCGCGAGCCGCAATAAATTCCTTGGCACGCGATTGCAATTCGGCGGCAATATCTTCGTCAAAGCCTTCAATTTCCGCCAACTCGCTCTGTTCAACATAAGCCACTTCGTCAACCGTGGTAAAGCCTTCGGCTACCAACAGGTGAGCAATCATGTCGTCAACATCCAAAGATTCCATAAAGCGCTGGGTGCGAACTTTATTTTCGTTGGAGCGACGTTCCTGTTCCTGCTCTTCGGTCATAACATCGATGTTGCAACCCAAAAGCTGAGAAGCGAGTTTAACGTTTTGACCGTGACGACCGATGGCCTTAGAGAATTCTTCTTCGGAAACAACCACTTCGATACGATTGTTTTCTTCATCCAAAACCACCTTGATAACTTCGGCCGGAGCCAAAGCATTAACAATATACTGCGCTTTGTCGTCCGAATATTGAACGATATCGATTTTTTCGCCCTGCAGTTCGCTGACCACGGCCTGAACTCTGATACCGCGCAAACCGACGCAGGCGCCGACCGGATCAATCGTCTTATCATTGGCTTTTACCGCAATCTTGGCCTTAGAACCCGGATCACGGGCAACCCCCATAATCTGCACCACGCCGTCATAAATTTCGGCAACTTCCTGCGTGAACAGCTTAGCCATAAATTCCGGACAGGTGCGGCTCAGGAAAATCTGCGGACCTTTTACTTCGCGGCGAACATCGAGCAAATAAGCGCGAACGCGGTCGCCGTTTTTGAATTTTTCCCTCGGAATTATCTCGTTGTAGCGCAAAACGGCCTCGTCGTTTTTATTGCCGATTTCCAGCACCACACTGCTGATGTTGCCGTAGCTGTTCTGTTCAACCTTTTTAACCGTACCGTTAATGATGGTGCCGACTTTTTCTTTGTATTCTTCATATTGCTTATTGCGCTCGGCTTCACGCACCTTCTGCATAATTACCTGACGCGCGGTCTGAGCGGCAATACGACCGAAATCAATCGGCGGCAACGGATCAATGATAAAATCGCCCACTTTATATTTTTTGTTATAAGTTTTGGCGATGCTGAGCGGAATTTGTGCCGCTTCGTTTTCAATTACGGCATCATCCGCCACCACTTCGCGATAGCGGGAAAGTGCAATTGCACCGGTTTTGCGGTCAATAGAAACACGCACGTCGTGCTCCTTACCGTATTTGGTACGGCCGGCTTTTTGAATGGCAACTTCCATTGCCACAAAAACGTCTTCTTTATCAATATTTTTATCGTGAGCCACCGCATCGGCAACTGCCACAATTTCCGGTCTCGGCATATTTTCATAAGTTTCCATTTTTTTTGCTACCTTTCAAAAAAATTTAAAATTCCGCAGCCTGATGCGCTGCCATATATTGTTCCCACAATTCGTCGGTAACCACCAATTTTGCCTTATTGATAAGGGCAAACGGAATTGTGTATTGTCCTTCTTCCGCCGTAATGACGATATTATCGCCGGCAACGTCGGATATTTTTCCTTTAAATCGCTTACGGTTTTCAACTTTCTCCGCTGTTTCGATTTTAGCTTCAAAACCTTTCCAACGCTCAAAGTGTTGCGGCTTGGTCAACGGACGGTCGAGCCCCGGCGAACTGACTTCAAGCGAATAGCGATTTTCAATCGGATCTTTTTCATCCAGCAGGGCAGAAAGCGCTTGGCTAACCTTAGCACAGTCGTCTACCGTGATATCCGTGCCGTCAAGCTTATCAATCATCACTTGCAGCGTCGGATTTGCCTGTCCGATAGTCAAAACGCGCACCAGTTCAAAGCCCTCTTTTTCCACCACCGGCTCGATAAGGTCCTGTAAATAGTGTTTTTGCATCGTTTATCCTTTAATAAAAAAGCGGGGCTTTGCAGCTCCACTTTTGATAATATTGTTATGTTGTCAACACATATATCACGTTTTTTTGATTTGTAAAGCATTTTTTTGCGTGTTATCAACCGCCGCCGATAAATAAACCCTTTTAATCACATAAATACTGTTTGGTTAAACACGTTTTCCAAGAAAAACAGGCAGATAAAGCAAATCAACATCGCCATCAGCGGCGCCACCACCCAGCCGGTGACGATTTTGCCGATAATACCCCAATTAATGCCGCGTCCGCCCTTTATCAGCCCGATACCGATAACCGCACCGATAACCGCCTGTGTGCTGGATACAGGTACCAACGGGATGGTCGGCAAAGAAGAAGCCGCCAGCCAATCATGCAGGCTTACCGACGAAAACAGCAACAACACCGTAGCCTGTGCCAAAACAATAATCAACGCCACCGACGGCGACATCCGCATCAGGCTGTTACCCACAGTTTTAATCACTTTGCGCGAATAAGTCCAAATGCCGACGCAAATCGCTATGGCACCAAGCAAAAACAGCACCTGGTGCGGGTTCAGCGTGGCAAAATTACCGAAATGAAGCGGCTTGAACGGGCACGATTTCATAAACACCCCTACCACATTCGCAATATTGTTGGCGCCGAGCGCATAAGCTCCGACCGCGGCGGTGACAATCAGCCCCACACGCGTTACCTGGTCGCGCGTCAAAAGGTGCATACTCGAGCACTTCCGCAACTTTTTCAAACACAAATACAAGATAATCGCCACTATTCCTGACAACAGCGGACATGTGGTCCAAGTGCCGACGATTTCCGCCAAGGTTGTATAATCCGTCGGCTTGCCGGCGTACAGGTTCCAGCCGACAATCGCGCCGACAATCGCCTGTGAAGTGGATACGGTTAAGCCGGTGCGCAACATCATATATACGGCCAATGCCGCCGAAAGCGCCACCATAAACGCCCCGGCCAACGCATTTACCGAACCGAGTGCGCCCAAAGTTTCACTGGTACCCGAGCCGCCGAATACCGCACCGATAACCACAAAAATACAGGCCACCGCGGCAATGGTGGAAAAGCGTACCATCTTTGAGCCGACGGCCGTGCCGAAGATGTTGGCGGCGTCATTGGCACCCAACGACCACCCCAAAAACAAACCGCTGCTCAAATAAAATAAATAGCTTAAATCCATCAGATATCCCGCTTAATAGTGAAAATCAGCAACGCATCGATGCAATCTTCCGCTCTGTCGGCAATATCGGCCACATCGCCGATTAAGGCATTGAGCTGAATTTTGTGCGCCAGTTCCATATCCGAATCGAACACGCTTTGCTTCAGTTCGGCCCAGGTTTTATCGCTCTCCTGTTCCAAAAAATAAACCTTGCGCGAGTAGTCGCGTACCGTGGTAAAATCGCGGAAAAACGCTCGTGAAGCGATGGCCATATTTTCGGCGCAATCGGAAACTTCTTTTACCAATTTGCGGAATTTTCCCTGATATTTTTCCGGAATATCCGGCTGCTCGATATAGAATTTATGGGCAACCTCGTCAAATTCGTTAATCACTTTATCGATATTTTCCACCATTTGCAGCACATCGGCACGCAAATCCGGAATCAGGTTATGAATATACAGTTTGCTTTCGATTTCGCGCCGCAACTCATCCCCTTTGGCCTCGATTTGTTTCATTTTTTTGCTGGCCTGCCGATATTTCAGGCTGCGCTTTTCTTTGAGATAAATATCAAACGCGTTTTGAAATGCCAACACACTCTCAATCACCTGATCATGCATTTCATCTATTTTTTCTTCCAACTCGCGGGTGCCGGAAAACATTGATAATTTCAGATTAAACATTCGGTTTCTCCCTCTTATTGTCGCTACTCTAAACGCAAAATGATTTAAAGTCCACTTTTATTTTGAATTATATTTTTTTGCTTGCTTAAATGAAAAAATGTGATTATGTTATACCTGTTTGAACATTAAAATTATTTAAAGGAATTAAATATGAAAAATTTTTCAATCTTTCTTTCTACGGTTGCTATTATCTTAGCAGCTGTTGCGATTTATTCTACTTGCAAATGCAAAGCCGTTCCGGCCGGAGGAGCTGTTGACGCAGAACAATTAGCTACTGTTCTGACGCAAAATCCGAAGATTATGGCCGACGCTTTGAATGCTTATGAAAAATTCCAACGTGAAGAAGCCGAAAGAATCCGTAATGAAAAACTGGCTCAGTTCGCTCCGAAAATCGGCGATGAAACCAATTTGCCGTTCATCGGTCCGAAAGACGCCAAAGTTACGGTTGTTGAATTCTTCGACTTCTCTTGCGGCTATTGCAAAAAGTTGTCTCCGGCAATCGAGAAGATTGTTGCCGACAACCCGGACGTAAAAGTCGTATTCAAGCCGGTATCTTTCGTATCTCAGGCTTCTCCGTATCAGGCTAAAGGCGGTATTGCCGCATTTAAGCAGGGCAAGTTCATCGAATATTACAAAGAAGTTATGAGCTTTGCCGGCCGTATGACCGAAGCCGATGTTGATGCCGTTGCCGGCAAAATCGGTTTGGATATGGATAAATTTAAGGCTGACTTAAACTCGGAAGAAACTGCCGCTGCTTTGGCTGAGGTTTCCACTTTGGCTCAAAACATTGAAGTAAACGGCGTTCCGACCGTATTCGTCAATGCCAAACACGTTCCGGCTATGTCTCCGGATCCGATTCAGGCTGCTATTAACGCCGAAAAATAATCGGAAGAAAATCAAATAAAAAGCATCGGCAAGCGCCGGTGCTTTTTTTATGCGCAAAAAAAAGAAAGGCCGACGGAAAATTCCGTCAGCCTTCGTATTGAGGGACTAAATCCAACCTCTCTCTTTTGCCAGCTTTTCAGCCTTTGGGGTCAGCCCGAAGCGCTTATGATACTGCAGAACAACATCCTTGATGTCATTCATTTTCATATCGAAGAGCTTGACATCCGCATTGCCCAGAGAGTACTTGGTAACGAACTTCCGAACCAAGCGCGGCGCAAAGTTCACTTCAAACATCTTCTCAATGGCCTCGGCGGAGAGTCCGTACTTGTCGATATAGAACTCGGCGGCGGCGCTGTAATCAAGCAACGACAGCATATATGCCTCTGCTGCAGGACACAGGCGATGATCGGAGAAATATTCCGGCGCCAACACGCTGGCATAAGGAGAATTGAACAGTTCAACCTGCTCTTCTTCATTCAGCTCTTTGCCGGTTGTGACCTTGGTGCGCAACCTTTCAAACATATCCTTGAATGTCTTCCGATATACCTTGTTCCATGTGGTTTCGGTTTCCACCACCAGAGTATGCGTCTGAGCGTCATACAGGCCGTGATTCGGTTCACGCAGGAAAATCAACCGCCACAGAATTTCGTCATTGCGGTTGTGCAGAAAATCGTAGATAACCTCGTTATCCAGCTTGTGGCCGGTAGTAGCGTTGTTACGACTGTACACGGCATACTGGTTGGTAGTCATCAGCTTCTGCGCTTCCGGAACCAGAGATTCGATCTGCTGGCAATACTCTTCCCACTTGGCCTCGTCTTTTTGGCCGGCACGCACCGCCTTACAATGGCGATAGTACTTGTCGGCGTTGAGCACAAACTCGAAGCACGGCTTAGCCAATCTGGCCTTCAGCAGCTGCACCTGCTCTTTGCAGATACCGTAGCGCTTGATGTAATCGGCCAAAACCCCGAGCATTTGCAAGTCGACACCGGCTTCGTCGGCAGACTTAACCGCGTCAACCAGCAACATTGTCTGCGAATCGTTGAGCTTGCCCGTAGAGAGATACTCTTTAAGAGCCCAGCGAATCTGCTCGTCATGCTTAGCCCATTCAACCATCGCTTTGAGGAAATCCCAGTCCAGACGAATGTTTTGCATCATAAACACCGCTACCGGGCGATGATACCACTTGGGAGTCTCCCGATTTTCGATGTCACGATGTCTCAACGGCAACACTTTCTTTCCGTGTTTGAAAAACAGCTCACTGTACGCGTCTTTGACGCCGGTACGTTTCTCGCCCATGGCTTTCAGGGCCTCAACCTCCGTATGATTGCGGAAAGCGACCTTGAACAGATAGTTGATTTGCTGTTTTACCGAATAGTCTGATAACCGGTCTAACTTCATCCAATATTTAGCCCAATGAAAGTGCCACTTGAGCGCATGACGCTCATAGAAAGCATAGATTTTTTCACCGAAAATATTGCGATTGTTTGCGAATTCAGCCGCACTACACGGCGCCAGAAGATTGTAAAGAACCATCGACAACGGATTGCCGAACAAAACAAAAATAACCAGTCTGTAATTGAACATGAAAAAGTCATACAGACTTGTTGAAACAGATTTTGCCATAAAATAAAAGTTTTGATGGCTCGCCGGTTCCCGCGACGTGATCTTGAAAAGGTTATTTGAGGAACCCGAAAACCGCTGACGGTATCGGCAAAAAACCTGCTTATCGCTTATTGTGTTCGACTTCTCAGATTGTCCTTTCTCCGTTTCGGGTGATTAGTCCCAATCCATCAATAATACAACCATAATCTAATATCAATAATTAACAAGCAACGATTATTCTACTTTTATTTTTGCATTTTGTCAACTATCAAAATACAAAAATGAGCGGATTTATATCCGCCCACTCTGTAAAGAATAAAAAATGTATTTATTTTTCAACAGGATAAAGCTGTTTATTGATAAAGTAGTTTAACAATACCAACAGGACTAATTTGATTAAAATGTTGATACCTAAACCGGTTACGAGTTCAATTATCAACAATACCAAATACCCTAAAGTCGTAATCCGCAAGGTGCGGGCAAATGCGGACGGAACCACCTTGCCGAGGAGCAACTGCGAAATCGCGGCATAAATCACGGCGGCAAGACCGATCCAACTCAACATCATAACAAAGATAATACCGAACAAATAGTTACCTACCTTGGTTTCCAGCCATTTTACGCCGGCATCAAACATTTCCTGATCAACCGTCATATTCGGGAAATCGCTTAAGCTTCTGATTTCCGTTTTTTGCGGCGAAACGGCATACATATATTTGCGGCTGAAATAAACACCGGAATCTTTGATATCGTCGCTGCTGAGCTCGTCAACTTCGGTGTTGAGCACAACTTTAATCACGGCGGCATTATCCTCATCGCCGGTTTTATATTCCTTGGCGATAATCGTGTTCTGCGGCTCGGTAATCATACCGTTTTCAAACGTTACCGGCAGGAAAGCCTGCGCTTCTTCCGATATATACGGCGAAACGGCCTGTACGAACCCTACCGTCTTTGAAGTGGCGACCCAGGCAATAATCAGCGATACGATTATTGCAAAGCCTACCCCTACCCACTTTTGTTCAAGTAAAAACTTCTTCATTTTGCTCTCCTTAAAATTGTTAAATTTCAATAATCTTCAAACAAATCAGGCTCACGCCGGTCTTTGAGTTCCAAAAATTCCATGGCCCGTCTGATAACTGTATACGTCACCGCGGTTTGATATGCAAGCGAAATCTCATCAATTTCCGCAACAAGTTTCTCGATATAAGCAAAAGAGCGCGGCGCGTTATTGATGATATATTGCAGAATTTCCGGCGTAATTTTCAGCTGACGGTCATCAAACAACTTAACTATCAGCATTTGCAACATCACGTCGTCCGGCTCGGAAATCGCCGCACACGGCAACATATTGAGCCTGGTCTGCAAATCTTTGAGGGCGAATTTCATTTGTGCTGGAGCCTTTTCTGCCGTGAAAAGTATCCACCGCCCCGCAACATTGAACAGATTAAACAAATGAAACAACGCTTCGTCGTGATTACCCGGCCTTAAATTTTCTACAACCAATACTTTATTTTCGTTTGCCAACTTTTTGAAATTACGCATATTTATCGCTGAACAATTAACAACCGATGCCGCTGCCGGCGGGGCAGAAACATTGCGTACTTTTTCCAGAAGCAGCTGGGCCAAATGCGACTTTCCGCACCCTTTGGGCCCGTAAATTACCGCACCGGAGCCGAGCCAATTCGGCCAGCTGTCCAGCAGCATAAATGCCTCTTTGTTGCACTCCGAAACCATAAAATCATCGCGCCCCATATAGGTATGTGTGGCAAAATCAAGCGGCAACTGTTTTAATATATCATTGTTTTTATTCATTTTTTCGCCAATACTGCCTTTACTTTTTTATTTAAATCATCCAGACCGTACGGCTTGGCTATAAAGAAAAAGTCTTGTGAGCCGGCCAACTCTTTGCGGGCGATTTCCTCCGAATAGCCGGAAGCCAGAATAATCAGGATTTCCGGATATCTTTCATGCAAAATCGTCGCCAACTCGGCCCCGCTCATACCAGGCATCCGCATATCGGTAATCACCAAATCGAACTTTTCGCCGGCATCAATATGCTCCATGGCATTTTCCGCGGAAATACAATCAACCACGTCGTAGCCCTTCTGCCGCAAGCCGCGCGCCCCGACCATCCGCACCGCGTCTTCGTCGTCAACAAACAAAATGCGGATTTCTCCAGGGTTGCGAGAAACACTGCGCTGACTGTCAAATTCCGCCACATTGAGCCCGAGAATGATTTTTTGGCTCTTATCGTCGGCATAATGCGGCAAAACGGTGGTCATCGCCGCATTACCGGTTTTATCCAAAATAACCTCCGAAGCCGGCTGTTCCGCCACCGCCTGACTTTGCGCGCTCTCGGTATCCACATACGACGGCAGATAAATTTCAAAGGTTGTCCCCTTACCGACCTCGCTGTATACCTTCAGGAAGCCGTTCATTTGCCGTACAATGCTGTCAACCATCGCCAGCCCCAGACCGGTACCGGAGTTCAAAACATTTTTCTTGGTGGAGAAAAACGGCTCAAAAATCCGCTCCAGGTTTTCCGGCGGAATGCCGCAGCCGGTATCGCTGACGCTGATTACCACAAAATCTCCCGGCTTAATCGTTTCGGCACCGTATTGATACGGCAAATTGAGATGTTCAAGACGGGCAGATAAAGTCAAAGCCCCTACGCCGTTCATGGCATCGCGGGCATTAATCGCCAAATTCAGCAACACCTGCGAGAGCTGTACCGTATCTACGCGAATATAGCCCAAATCAGCCCCGTAATTCACGTTAAACTTGATTTTTTCGCCCAAAATGCGCGCAATCAGATGGTCGTTTTCGGTAAAGGCCTCGGTAGCGTCAATCACCTTCGGATTAAGCGGTTGCCGCCGCGAAACGGTCAACAACTGTCGGGCCACACCGATAGCCGTGGTTACGTTGTTTTTCAGCTCAATCAAATCCACAAACGACGGATCGCCGATACCGTGACGACGCAACAATAAATCGCAATAACCGACGACCGCCGTCAGCAAATTATTGAAGTCGTGCGCCACCATACCGGTAAGCTGACCGAAAGACTGCATCTTCTGGGCCTGCGCCACCTGCATTTCCAAACTGCGGCGATTGGTGGTATCTTGAACATAAACCATATAGCCGCTTTGTTCATCCTCATCGCCGCGATATTTATCCGCGGCATAAATCGCCAAACGCACGTTGCGCTCGCCGCTGCCGTCATTCAAGACTGTCTCAATCACATTATCCGTGGTCTGATACAGTTTTTTGCTTAAAATCCGCTTAAATTGCTTCTGCGCGTCGGCATTCAGATAGCCGCCGAACTTTTGCCCCGTAACATCGCGATTTTCGGCATTGAGCAACGGCTTGACGTATTTGTTCAATTCGCGGATATTCAGCTGATTATCGAGCAAAACAATCCCGACCGGAGCCGTTTCCAGCAAATATTCAAAGCGGTCGATGATAATGTTCAGACGATTTTGCAGTTGCGCATCGGTAGGCAAATCCCACATCACCACACCGCGGGTTTTCAGCTCGTTGTTTTCGCGTACGTTGCGTTGCCGCACATAGGCTTCGAATATACCGTCGGCGGTTTTGAAGGTCAGGTTGTCGTTATATTCGCCGGTCGGCGTATGCAACAGCTCCGGCTTATATGCCACAAAGTCGTCGATTGTTTTGCTGACGGCGGTGTTTTTATCAATATGCAACTTTTCGGCCAGCGTATCATTGATATACTCTAATTTTCCGCTGTCGTCGCAAGTATACAACCCCACCGGCAAATAGTCCAAAAACGAGTGCAAAGATGACATCTCGCCCTTGAAAACCGCGTCCATGTTTTTATAGGCGGTAATATTTTCAATTGACCAATAAATATAGGTTTCCCGCTTGATTTTATTGAGCGAAAACTCGGATTCAAAAATATCCGTTTTGTTCAAATAAATCGGCTTTACGTTGATGCGGAGCCATTCTTCTACCACAAAAACGCTGTCTTGCTTCGGGTTTAAGGAAAGCTCGACCGTAGCGACCTGCAGTTTGTTGACCGCCGAAATCAGCTTTTGCAAATCCATTTTATTGGCCGGAGAATCAATGATATTTTGTTCCAAAAACGGTATAATCGGCATATTTTGAAAATACTCCGCCGCCGCTCGATTAATGATAATCGCCTCGCCCTCGGAATTATCGACACGATTATATTTTGCTTTATCGTTCAGAAGTTCGGCGGATAAAGCACCGAAACCGATGGCAGTTTCGCTGACCTGCAAAATGCGGATGGTAATCAAAATACATAAAATGTTCCATAGCACCACCAAAATAATGATATAGAACGAAAATTGCGGATATAAAAACAGCGCAAACAGGCTCAGAGAAGTCAGCATAATCGCGTAGGCCAGAAAGAGCAAATTCCTTTCCAGCTGCCGGTCGGGGCGACGATTATTGATATTTCTGAGCATTTGCGTTCCTTTGTGCCTAAGTCAGCAAATCGGCCTTGGTTTTGCCCGTTCTCTCCGTAATTTCGGCGATTTCGCGCGAAACATCGGCCAGACTTTCCAGCGTTTTTTCCACGTTTTCATCAAAATTATCGGTAGCATAACGTTCCAAATAAACGCGGAGCGTGGCGCCGCTGCTGCCGGTACCGGATAAACGATACACAATACGCGATTTATCGGCAAAATAAACCATCAGGCCGTTTTTGGTCGAGCTGCCGTCCACCGGGTCGTTATAAACAAACGGATAGGCATCGCTCACCGTATATGCGCCGAAAGTTTTGCCTTTCAGCGACGGCAGACGAACTTCCAAATCCGCCATCAGCTTGTTGGCAACTTCGGTGTCGGCAATTTCGTAATCGTTGCGCATATAGTAGCTGCGGCCGTATTTCTGCCAGTGTTCGTGCGCGATTTCTTCTACCGATTTACCGGTAACGGCGATGATATTGAGCCAGAATAAAATCGCCCAAATACCGTCTTTTTCGCGGATATGGCTGGAACCGGTGCCGAAGCTTTCTTCGCCGCAGAAAGTAATACGGTTACTGTCCATCAGGTTGCAAAAATATTTCCAGCCGGTCGGCACTTCGTAATAACCGATACCGAGCGCTTCGGCCACACGTTTAACCGCCGTTGAGGTCGCCGCCGATTTAGCCACGCCGTAAATACCGTTTTTATAGGCCGGAATCAGCTTATAGTTATCGGTTAAAATCGCCAAACTGTCGCTCGGAGTAACAAAGAACTTTTTACCCAAAATCATATTGCGATCGCCGTCGCCGTCGTTGGCCGCACCGAAATCCGGCGCATTATCAGACCACATCAAATCCACCAACTCTTTGGCATATATCAAATTCGGGTCCGGATGCAAACCGCCGAAATCTTCCATCGGCACATAATGCACCACCGAGCCTTTCGGCGCACCCAAAATTTCTTCAAATATTTTCAGCGCATACGGACCGGTAACGGCGTTCATCGCATCGAAACGCATGGTAAAACTGCCGGCAAACAGCTTGCGAATGGCATCAAAATCAAAAATCCGCTCCATCATGTCGATATAGTCTTTAAGCGAATCAATGACTTCAATTTCCATATCGCCGAGTTTTTGTGTGCCGATTTGGCTCAAATCGACATCCGGCGCGTCCAAAATGGTATATTGAGTGATTTTTTTGGTGTTTTCATAAATTTTATCGCTCAAACTCGTCGGGCATTGTCCGCCGGAAGCGATGGCGTATTTAATGCCGAAATCGCCGTTCGGGCCGCCCGGATTATGTGAAGCCGTCAGCACAAAACCGCCGTCGGCATGATTTTTTAAGAGCACGCGCGAGGCTGTCGGGGTAGAAATATAGCCGTTTTGCCCGACAATCATTTTTTTCATGCCCGCGGCCGCCGCCATTTTCATAATCTTTTGAATGGCGACCTTGTTATAAAAGCGACCGTCGCCGCCCAAAATAAAGGTTTGTCCCTTTACCCCGCCGATGGCATCAAAAATACTCTGCACAAAGTTTTCGACATAGTTTTCCTGCATAGCGACTTTTGATTTGCGACGCAAGCCGGCCGTACCCATCTTTTGGTCGGTATACGGTGTTGTTTGAACGATTTTCAGCATAAGCATACCCCTTTCTGTTTTTATTGTATCAGTTATATATATGTAACATTAAAAAGATTGCGAGGTAAAGTTTTTTTTATTTTATTAAACACATTTTGTTCGTAAGCGGATATTTGCGCAAAACAAAGGCGCCGACCAACATCGTCGACGTCGTTATTTTTTTTATGATTTAATGCTTATTTTTGCCACAAAAAATCGGTTAAAGTCAAAATTTCGCGTCGGGCATACACATCGGACATCGACATCTTGAACAACTTGCGGAAATCAGCCATATCCGCCGCGCAATAGCCGTTATCGATATAACGAAAGGCCTCGCGGTCGTGCAGCGGCTCGGCCACCCGAAAACCGAAACGTTTGGTTGCCGCCGCCAGACTTTGCTTAACATCGTCGCTTGCCTCGTCGGTCTGGTTCAGCACCGCAATCCAATTCAAATACTTAATTCCGCGGGCGGCGATGTTCTTTTTGGCCTCCCAAATCAGATTGATATAGGGATGTGAAAGCGGCCACTCAAAATCTTCCGCGCTCTTGCCGACGGTAATCAGCGTATGCGCCTTGGCAAACACCGCGGCATAATCCGCCATATTTTCGGTGGGAATATCGGCGATAATCACGCTTTTTGCGGCGTCGTCATCAGTATTATCCAAATTTGTGATTATTTCCGGCATCGGCAAATCGGCACCGCTCTGCTCGCGCAAAACCTGTCGCTGTTCCATAAATTGCGCCACTTGCGGATTGTGAGGAGCCAACAGCTTAACCCGATACGAATCCGACCACAATGCCGCCGCCAAATTGAGCGCCAACGTTGTTTTGCCCGTACCTTTAGCCGAACTGCTGATGACAATAATCGGTGTTTCCATTATTTTTGCGCCAAGCTGTATGTATTGCTCTCGGCCACCACTATGCAGGATTTTTTCTGGCTTTTCATACCGTTACAAATCTGCGCGGCCGTATTTTTCGCCATGCCAACCACCTTGGAACGATACATGGTTTTATCGGCAACTTTGGTTTCTTCCACTTTGATATTATATACCGCATATTTTTTAGCCAAATCGTTTTTCACGCTGTTAGCATAACTTCTGGCGCGTTGATAATCGGAAAAAGCCCCTACCTGAACGCCATAAGCCCCGTTTGCCGTCGGCGCTGATGCCGAGGTTGTAACGGATGTCGGAGCAACGCTTGCAACCGCTTTGGCTTGTGTTTGAGCCTTGCGTGCCGCCGCGGCCGCTTTAGCCGTGGTCGGTCCGGTGCTTTGGCTGACCGATTTAACCGAAGCCAACTGAGTGGTATTGCCGTTAATGGAGCGAGTTAAGGCCGCCACATCAACGTTGTTGGATTTTTTCAGCGCACCCAGCCCCTTATCCATCATCACAGCTGCCTTTTTATCGCGTTCGTTCACATAGCGGTGTCCCATGGTAACGGCAATTACGCGTTTACCGCTACGCTTGGCCGAAGTAATAATGTTGTAGCCGGAAGCCGCGGTGTATCCGGTTTTCATGCCGTCGGCGCCGGAAAAAGTATTCAAAAGATGATTGTGTCCGGTAATCAGCTGTCCTTTATATTTAAAGCTTTGTACCGAAAACCACTTATAATATTGCGGAAAATGATGATATACCGCCATCGCCAGCTTAGACATATCACGTGCCGTGGTTTTTTGCATGGAATTAGGCAGGCCGGAGGCATTTTTGAAAGTGGTGCGATTCATATTGAGTTTACGTGCCGTTTTGGTCATCAGCACCGCAAATTCGGCTTCATTTTTGGAAAAATGCTCAGCCAAAACCGTGGCACAGTCGTTGGCCGATTTAACGATAACCGCCATGATTGCATCCTTAACCGTAATGGTTTCGCCGGCGCGCACCCCGAGTTTGGACGGCGAGCGGCTGGCCGCGGTTGCCGAAACTTTCAGCTTGTCGGTTAGCTTCAAATGTCCGTTTTCCAGCGCATTGAAGGTAATATACAATGTCATCAGTTTGGTTAAAGAAGCCGGGTAACGCAGCTCATCGGCATTCATCTCATACATAACCTTGCCGTTTTCGGCATTAACCATAATCGACGAGGTTGCCGCCGCCGCTTTTTCGGCGCTTAAACTTAAAACCGTAACTAAAAGAAATAACGCGATTTTTCTTATCATTTTTCCCTCATATATCAGCATTTCGTCAAGTATAAAACGAAAATGGTAAATAAAAGCTGAAGATTATGACATAAATTCGTTTTATATACCGTCGGTCGCAAATTATTGTTTTATACCGAAAATCGGCAATATTTCCGCGGCTTTGAACGTAACAATCCGCTTAATTTGCATTTTTTTTATTTTCTTATTGACATTCGCCGTTTTTAAGGTTAATAAAGATTTGCTTATGGCGGATGTAGCTCAGTTGGTTAGAGCGCTGGTTTGTGGTACCAGATGTCGTCAGTTCAAATCCGATCATCCGCCCCATTTTCAAAAGATGCCTTGAAACCGGCATCTTTTTTTGTTATAACAATGCCAATGCGACAGAAATCGTCGTTTGTTTAGGAAATATTAATCAAAGGTGTGCTTTAATAGCGAAAGTTTATTATATATAAGGAAAAAAACGATGAATAATGCAGAGATTTTAAACAGTTCTTTAGTACCGATGGTGGTTGAACAAACCCCTAAGGGCGA
>JAEEMQ010000050.1 GCA_016283295.1 Alphaproteobacteria bacterium | reverse complement strand
TAATTTTTACGCATTAACGCATCTTTTAAGATGCGAAAGCACATATCAATATCTTTAAATCCGTCACAATCAAACTTAACATCTATATTGGTTTTAAGCCCGAAATCAACATTGGTGAACCAGAACTTGTTCTTGAATACAGCGTGATAAAAATCACTGTTGCCCAAAAACTGATTATCTAAAAACGAAACTTCGGTTTCAAATACTGCGCCGTTAAATGCAATGTTATGATGATCATAATCTTTATCAGTCCGTATCTCATCACCGCGAAAGTAGAAATAACCACCTTTTGCCGGTTTTGTATGAATACACGTAAATTCCAAATTCTTATCATAAATCACATTATTAAAATTGGTAATTCCGTTAAAAACAGAATGTGTAAATGATGTATCCTTGTGGAATACACACTTTTCAAAGCTGGTGTTGCCCGAAAATTCGCATTGCGTAAAGTTCAGCCTCGTGTGAAACTCCGTTCCGCTCAAATCCAAATCCTTAAAAATGCACTGATAGAACTCAACTTCCGGAAATCCGTAATTAATAATGGCTTTGATTTCTTCGTTGTCGATATCGCTGAAATCAAGCGTATCAAAAAACGCCAATCCTTTGGTTCTGAAATAGTCCGCATCAAAGTGTTTGTCTTTGTTATAGGTCTTTACCATGGTTCTGCTCCTCTGTGCTATTCTTTTAACCAATCAATTAAATTTATAATTTTTATACCATCCTCAGAAGTTCCGGTAAACAACACGTCTGTTGTTAAAACAATTTTCTCAAAATGGTCTTTAACCATACGCAATGAAGCAAGTTCTCTTTCTCTGGTCTCTTCGCTTGCCAATGATTCTGTTACCTGAATGTAGAGCTTGGTTTCTGATTTCGTCGCAATAAAGTCAATTTCTTTATCGCCGATTTTGCCGATAGAAACTTTGTATCCGCGGCGAAGCAGTTCAAAATACACAACATTTTCCAGAATATATCCTCTATCTATATTTTTGTAGCCAAGCCGCTGATTTCTCAAGCCCAAATCAACCATATAATACTTTCCTTGTGTCTTTAAGTATTCCTTGCCTTTAATATCATAGCGAAGGGCAGGATAGAAAACAAAAGCATTTTCAAGCAGTTTAATGTAGTTATCGACGGTTGTTGCCGTTATTTTACGCTCGTCGGAATTTTGTTCTGCCACCAAGATATTTTTAATTCTGCTGATGGATACGCTGTTTCCGATGTTATCTGCCAGAAAATTGATGATTTTATCCAATAATGCGACATCTCTTACCGGAGCCTGTTTGATAACATCTTCCATAATTACGGTTGCAAATATTCCTTCAAGTACCGAATTGATGGATTCTTCGTTTTTGAAATCATACTCACTCAATGCAGGCATACCGCCGAATTTCAAATAAAGAGCAAATTTTTCATCATCTCGCATCGTTGGCGGAAAACTGTTAAATGCCATAAACTCCTTAAATGATAAAGGCAATACTTTAATTTCAATATAACGTCCCGACAAATATGTTGAAAGTTGAGATGACAATAAATAAGCGTTAGAACCGGTAATATATAAATCGCAATCAATATCAACTCTGAGCGAATTAACCGCCAGTTCCCATTTATTTACCTGTTGTATCTCATCCAAGAAAACATAAACTTTCCCTTTTGCCGCTTTTGCTTTTTTGATAATCTCATCATAAACTTCTTTATATGTCTTTTCGCGATTTTCTAAGGTTTCAAAACTCATATAAATGATATTTTTGGCGGCAACGCCATTATCTTGCAGGTAATCACGAAATACTTCCAAAATACTCGATTTCCCTGAACGTCGTAATCCGGTAACGACCTTAATGGCTTCCTTATCCTTAAAGTCTATCAGTTTTTGCAAAAATATCGGGCGATTCTTCTTTTTCATCAGATATATCCTTATGTTGCTATTATTATATAACGTCATTATATAAATAAAAATAATAAAAAGTCAATAGTTTTTCCTTTATAAAAGAAAAACTTAATGTTTTTAACAAGTTTTTTTAGTTTATTTTAAATATAAAAGTATTAGGCAGACTACAGCTATGGAGATTAAATTAAACCTATTCTTTGCTGATTTTTATCATTTTTTCCACGGTGTCGTTGAGTTTATCGCGTAAATGCTCAACGCCCAAATTCACATAAATTTGCGTGCTTTGCAGGCTTTTGTGGGTGAGGGCGCGCTTAACCATAAAAGCATCGGCACCGTTGGCAATTAAATAGGTTGCTAAAGTATGTCTGAGGTCATGTACCCTGAAATTTTTTATATTTGCTTTGTTCATCAAGATGTTCCAAGCTGTTTTTATCTCAACCAAATGTCCGGTTTGAGAAGTCACCGAAGGAAACACCCACGGACTGTCGGTATATTTTCGGCGCTCTTTTAATATATCCAAAGCCGGTTCCACAAGCGCGACCGTTACGTTTTCCGATGTTTTGGTCTGCGGAATCTTCCAAATTTTGGCATCCATATCTATATCTTCCCAAGCCATTGCCAAGACATTTGACTTGCGAGCACCGGTATACAGCAACATCAGGATTGCATCTCGTGTTGTCAGATTATCATATTGGTATAGCAAATCCAAAAATCTTTTTATTTCTTCGTGAGTTAAGTATCTGACACGAGCTTCCCTTTTGTTAAGTTTTACTGCAACTGCCGGATTTAAGTTTCTGTATTTACCTTCTTTTATGGCATAGTTTATCAATGTTCGTACCAAAACGATGGATTGGTTGGCGATATAACTTCCGTGTTCCGCCGTAATATGCTTATGCAAAACTTTGAGTTCGTCCGAGGATATATTTTTGATGGCTTTTTGCCCGATTTTTTGCAATTTGTTGTCCCAGATGCTTTTATAGTTATATAATGTCTGTGGGCGCAGAACACCTTTCTTTTCACTCATAAATTCATCATAAATTTGTTTCAGTGTGATGCTGTTGCCATATTTTCGCGAATACGGTTGCTCGCCCTCGTTGATATTCATTTTGAGCTTAACTGCGGCTTCACGCGCCATTTCCGGTGTTCGTAATTTTTCCAAATCTCCCAAGAAGATACGCATCGGTTGTCCGTTAACGCGCTTATACAGGTAATAACTCTTCTTTCCGGTAGGGGTTACCTGCAAAATCAGTCCATTTTCAACCGAATCGTAATAAAAGGTTCTTTTCTTGGGAATCGGCAAGCTGGCGATGAATGTTTTGGTTATCTTAAAAGTATTCTGAGTCATGTTTAAAACCCTCTGACTTTTGTGTGACCGGTCACACGCTGGGCACACGTTTTGCATCAAATTTAATCCAACTCAGTAAAACTTGTCAACAAAAAATATTTTCAATAATGTATTGACTTTTAACACTTTTTAAGGAAATATAACCTCAAAAGCTCGATAGATAAATCCCTTGGATTAGAACTACGGATCAGAAGGTTGTGAGTTCGAGTCCCGCCGGGCGCGCCAATAAAAAACACCTCCCCAAGTGGGAGGTTTTTTTATTGCGCAATCCGACGGGGCGAAGAAATCACAAGAGTGAGTTCGACGACGATTGAGAGGCACACGGGAGTGTGCCGGTGAGCGAAAGCGAGCGAAAGAGGAGAACGGAGCGAAGCGGAGTAATCTCGCCGTTTTTGCAAAAAGCAAAAACATTGGGGCGCGCCAATAAAAAAACACCTCCCTTAATGGGAGGTGTTTTTATTGCGCATTCCGTCGGGGCAAAGAACTCACAAAAGTGAGTTCGACGACGATTGAGAGGCACACGTGGTGTGCCGGTGAGCGCAAGCGAGCGAAAGAGGAGAACGGAGCGAAGCGGAGTAGTCTCGCCGTTTTTGCAAAAAGCAAAAACATCAGGCGCGCCGATAAAAAAAATCCTCCCACTAGGGAGGTTTTTTTATGTTACAAATTAAATCAACTTGCCGTTTTGCAAATGTAAAAATTGCGCCGCATTTTTCAGCGTATCAAAGTTCTGCGGCTCGGTTGAGGTAATCCACGCCTGAATATGCAAATCGCGAATTTTATCCAGCAAAGCATCGCGCTTAATGTCATCAAGGTGGGTGGTAACCTCATCCAGCAACAACACCGGCGCAAAGCCTTTGTTTAAAATCTGGCATTGGGTTTGCGCCAGAATTATGCTGACCAACAGCGCCTTTTGCTCGCCGGTCGAACACAATTCCGCCGGCATATTTTTCTTTTTGTAATACACTTTGAAATCGGTGCGATTAACCCCGTCAACGTAGTCGTTATACAAGATATTGCGCCGTTGCCGAGCCAAAAACGACGTATAAAAATCTTCCACCTGCAACGCCGGATTCGTATCAAGCATTTTTTCAATCGTGCCGTCAAGTTCCAAGCGCACATCGGGGAAAATATCGTCAGGCTCACGTTCCACAAAAGTATTCAGCCGGGCGATTTGTTCGCGGCGAGCGGCGGCAATCGCGACTCCGAGAGAGGCCATATCGGCTTCCAAGGATTGCAGCCAATACTCGTCAGTTTGTCCCGATTTCAAGAGCTGTATCCATTGTTTATACAAATGCTCGAAGTTGGCGGTGCGCTTGGCGTGTTCCAGATCAAAGGCATATACCAGCCGGTCGAGAAAACTGCGGCGCGGCTGTGTTCCGCCCAAAAACAGCCGGTCCATTTGCGGCGTTACCCAAATCGCCGAAATGTATTTGCCGAGCTCGCCCTGCTGGGTAATTTTTTGCTGATTTATTTTCACAATGCGGCGGTCATAAGTGCGGACATCGTCTTCTTCCAAATCTTCTTTGCTGAAGCTCTGCAGCGCAGTGCCGACGGTATATTCCTCGCCGTTGCGTAAAATGTTGGCGGCCACGCTCCAAGGTTGAGCGCTTAAAATCTCGGATTCGCCCGGCAGACTGATACGTTTAATCTCGGCAAGTTTGGCTCCGCGCAAGCCGCGCCCCGGGGTCAAAAACGAAATTGCTTCGAGAATATTGGTTTTGCCCGAGCCGTTTTCGCCGGTAATGACAATCGGGCAGATTTCGGTTTGCAAGCGCAGAGTAGGGTAATTTCTGAATTCAGTTAAAGTCAGGCGTTTGACACCTGACTTTAATTTAGTAAATTCTTTGATGGTTGATTGAATATCGTTCAACTTAAACTCTCATCGGCATTAAAACGTAAATGGCGCTGGAATCCGATGTGTCGTGAATAATCGACGGCGAGGAGCTGTCTTTAAAGCTGAAACGCACCGTATCGCCGCGAATCTCCGCCAAAATATCCAACAAATAGCGGAAGTTATAGCCGATTTCCAACGATTCGTTATCGTAGGTAGCCTCGATTTCTTCAATCGCGCTCCCCAAATCCGGACTTGAAGTCGTCAGGATAACGTGGTTTTTGTTGGCAATCATCTTAATCGCGCGCGTTCTTTCCGCCACCACCGATACACGGTCTACCGCAGTAGCTAACGGCTTAACTCCCAATTCGAGAATCTTGTTGTTACCGGTCGGAATAACCCTTTCATAATCCGGATAAGTGCCGTCAATCAGCTTAGAAGCGAGGGTGATATCTTCAAGAGTAAAGCGCACTTTGCTGTCCGACAGAGCGATTTTAATCGATTCGGCCTGCGTGTCGTCAAGCAACTTGCGAATTTCGCCCACGGTCTTGCGCGGCAGAATAACGCCCTGCATACCTTCCGCACCTTGCGGCAACGGGCTCTCGACACAAGCCAGACGATGGCCGTCGGTGGCAACGATTCGCAATACTTTGGTCTCGCCTTCATCTTTCGGATGGATATACAAACCGTTCAGATAATATCTGGTTTCTTCGGTAGAAGCGGCAAACTGAGTGCGGTCAATCACATCCTTCAACTCGTCGCGCTTCATCTCAAAATTGGTCGGCAGAGCGTCGGCGGAAATCGCCGGGAAGTCTTCGACTCCGATGGTCGGAAGCGAAAATTCCGAACGCCCCGAGGCTATTTTAAGCTGGTCCTTTTCATCCGGATAAGTTAATTCAACATCGGCACCGTCGGAAAGCTTGCGCACAATGTCATACAGCATGTGTGCCGGAGCGGTAATTGCGCCGTTCTCCAAAATTTTGGCATCTACCACTTCCGTGATTTCCGTATCCATATCGGTAGCTTTGAAGCTGATACCGTTGTTATCGGCCTCAATACGTACATTGGAAAGAACCGGTACGGTGTTTCTTCTCTCGACAATATTCTGAACGTGTCCCAACGTTTTGAGTAAAATAGCTTTTTCTATTGCAAATTTCATTGTTTTAACCCTTGTTAATTAACTATGCCCTTACGTTAGCAAAGTTAGCGCGAAATAAGAAGTTTAAAAAAGAGTCTTCAACAGCTTTTTAACATTCTAACGCACGGCGCAAAGTATCAACGTTTTCGGCCATGGAAGTATCTTCAAGCACCAGCTCTTCAACCTTGCGCACCGCATGCATTACCGTGGTGTGATCGCGGTCAAACTTGCGGCCGATTTCCGGCAACGAACGCGAAGTCAGCTGCTTGGCCAGATACATGGCAATCTGCCGCGGACGGGCCACATTGCGTGCACGGCGCGAAGATTGCATTTCCTTAACCGAAATATTGAAATATTCCGCAACTTTTTTCTGAATTTCATCAATCGTGGTTTTGCGGTCGATGGAACGCAGCATATCCTTCAAAACATCTTGCGTCATATCCAGCGAAATTTCATGCCCCGGCAACAGCAGCGAATGAGCGGCGATTCGTTTAAGCGAACCTTCCAATTCGCGAATGCTCGAAGATATTTTTTGCGCCAGAAAATCGGCAACGTTATCCGGCAAGGTTATGCCGAGCTGTTCGGATTTTTTGCGCAGGATGCCCAAACGCAATTCATAATCCGCCGGCATAATATCTGCTACTAAACCGCTGTTTAAACGCGATTTTAAGCGACTCTCAATACCGTCCAAATCATTAGGCGATTTATCGGCGGAAAGAATAATCTGTTTGCCGCTCTCAATCAGCGAATTAAAGGTATAGAAAAATTCATCCTGAGTTTTGGTTTTGTTGGCTAAAAACTGAACATCATCAATCATCAACACATCAACCGAACGGAACTGCTCTTTGAAGGCATCGGTGTCCTTATAGCGCAACGCATTAACAAATTTATAGAGGAACTGTTCGGCGGAAATATAAACCACGGTCCGGTCCGGATCGGCCGTCTTAATATATTGTGCCACGGCGTGCATCAGGTGGGTTTTGCCCAAGCCGACTCCCGAATATAAAAACAGCGGATTGAACGAAATGTTTTTGGATTCGGCCACCTTGTGCGCGGCAGCATAGGCAAATTCATTGGTCTTGCCGACCACAAAATTTTCAAAGGTATAAGCCGGATTAAGCTTTGAGGCCAGAGAATCGGTATTGCCGAAACTATTGGCAACTCCATATATTTTTTGCGGAGTCGGAGCCAGCTTAATATGCTTAATCAGCGAGTCGTCGGACGACATATTTTGCACGACTATCTGTACCGATTTAACTTCCGGATTTTTGCGCTCCCAAATACGTTGGATTCGGTCACAATAGTGCGTAATAACCCAGTTTTTCATAAACGCGGTAGGCGCACCGATCCGCATCACGCCGTCTTCAAAAGAAATGACGCACAGCGGCTTCAACCAGCTGTCAAACGCGGTATGCCCGAACTCCATTTTTAATTGACCACATACTTCTTCCCATTGATCATTAATAGATAAGTCTTCTTTTTTTATTGCTTCTTCAGCCATTTTTTTCCCGTCCATAAAAATCAATTACACAACTGAAACAAATTCGCGGTGAACACAATGCCCGAAAGCATATTATATATGTGTATTCATCGCACCTTATACCCGCATCAGTCCGCGATTGGCACCTTAAAGATAATATTGTGCCGAACCTGAGCTCAGACCCTTTTGCGGAAACAAAGTTATCCGTTTCGCCTAATCGGGAACAAAATTTTTGTATCCCGAGAGAAAATGTAAATAAATTGTTAACAGAGAAAAAACATAAATTCAATAGAACATTTTGAGAACATTGCAATTAAATTTCTTGACAACGTTTTTTTAAACAAGTGCGGTATAACCGGTTGATTCGGCACAAAAAAACGCAAACCGATTCGCTTTCGAATCAATTTGCGTTCAAACTTTCGATTCTCTGAAAATTACAGAGCTTTGATTTTTTGTGCCAAACGAGAAATAGTGCGCGAAGCCGTATTCTTTTTGAATACGCCTTTCTGAGCCGCACGAGCCATTTCGCTCTCGGCGGTTTTGAAAGCAACCGTAGCGCCTTCTTTATCATTAGCCGCAACCAGAGCCAAAACTTTCTTTACGAAGGTTCTTACGCGACTTCTGCGTGCGCCGTTAATCTGGGCGCGTTTATTATTATGTACAATTCTCGTTTTTGCCGATTTATGATTGGCCATATTTTTTCTTCCTATTAAAAATGTTAATATAAAATTTACTCTGGTAAACGTTATAACCACGAGAACAGCATAAAGTCAACCAAAATTTTATATTTTTTTGTTTTTTTACGGTTTTGTCTTAACGGTTATCCGAACAATCAGCGGCGAAACGGATTCTCTGACCACTTCCAGAGTTTCGCCGTCGCGATAAAACAGCAGATTATTGCCCCGATTCCCCTGATATATCCAGCCCAGTTGCGGCAGCGATTCGTTATAAAAATCGGCAATGGCGGAAAACTTAAGCTTCGGCGCGTTAAAATAAGCCTCGAGCAGCCGGGTTTCTTCGTTTCCGAAAGAAACATCGTCTTGAGAAATTTGGTGCATTCCCTCAAGCATCGGCACGTCATCCATACCTTCAACAAATTGTTCGGCATAGGATTCGCCGGCAAAGCCGAGAAAACAAAATACCATAAATAACCGCAAATATTTCATAATTTTTTCTCCTATTTCTGCAAGGTCGGGCAATAAAAGGTTGAGCGGCCGCCTTGTACCGTTTTGCGGATTCCGCCGGTTTTCGCTATATCGCATCGGCAATCGGGACAGCGCTTGCCGGCTTTGTCGTATACGCAATGATGTTGCTGGAAATAGCCGATATCGCCGTCGGGGCGCCGATAATCGTGGATGGTGGAACCGCCGGCTTTGATGGCTTCTTCCAAAATAATGCGCGTATATTTAATGATTTCCGATGCTTCCGATTCGGATACGGCGCAGCTTTCCCGGTCCGGGCGGATTCGCGCCCGATATAGAATCTCCGAAGCGTAGATATTGCCGATTCCGCTGATGATTTCCTGATTTAAGAGCGATAATTTGATGGCGCATTTGCGATTCGCCAGAGCGGCGAGCAAATATTGCGGCGTCAGATTCGCATCCCACGGGTCAAGTCCGACGTTTTTGAAACAATGATGTTGCGGCAGTTTGGCGGTTTCCGCGAGCAATACCAGCCCAAAACGCCGCGCATCGTTATAATAAATCACGCCTTTGTCGGTTTCGATAATAACATGGTCGTGTTTTTCGCTTTCCGCCAACAGTGTCGATTCGATACGGATTTTGCCGCTCATCCCGAAATGCCAGATAATGGTCAGGCCGTTATTTAAATCCATCAGCATATATTTGGCGATTCGCCGCAGATTAATGATTTGGGCACCGCGGATTCGCTCGGCAAAATCGGCCGGTACCGATTCGCGCAATCGCGGCTGTCTTACGGTAGCGTTACGGATAACGGCACCGCAAACGGCGGCGGCCACGGTATTTTTTATGGTTTCCACTTCGGGCAATTCAGGCATAAAATTTATTCTCCTTTAACAAATATAATATATAGTCCGAAACAGATTGCAAACTTCTTGCCATTATTTATAAACAGGGTTACATTAAAAGAATCGATGAAATTTTACAAATAAACGAAGATGATTAAAAGACGCAGCAAAAAATATTACGCCCCGCAAAACGAAGATAATGCCGTACATATCTGCGACCATCCGGGTTGCAACGAAAAAGGCGAATATCGCGCACCGAAAGACCGCAGTTTGAAGGATTATTATTGGTTTTGCCTCAAACACGTCGAAGAATATAATCAAAAATGGAACTATTACGGCGAAGGCTATGACGAGGCGGCGGAAGAAAAAATCAAACGGCGTTTTTCGCATCATTTCAAATCCAAGGTAAATTATCAGTTCGGCTACGATTTATGGGAAGAAGCGGCGTTTTTTGACGACGGTTATGAGAATCCGTCCGACGGCAACCGCGAATATTCCGCCGACGGCATTTATTTTACGGTAGAGGAGCGCAAATACATCAAAACGCTGGAGATGAACATTCGTGACATCAATCCCGATTCGCTCAAAAAACAATACAAGAAAATGGCGAAAAAATACCACCCGGACATCAATCGGGAGGATTCGACGGCGGAAGAAAAATTCAAGCAGATTTCCGAAGCTTATCAGCACTTAAGAGAAAAATTCGAGCGAATCCCTAATTACGATTTATTCAAGGACTAAGGAGACTAGCGTCCTCCGCGGCTTTTTCTCATTGCGGTGGACACGGCAAAATTCGGTCCTTCGTCAGCCGGTCTTTCGGTTTGCGGTTGCGTTATTTGTTGCAAATACGCATCAAGTTGGGCAATCTCTTCCTGCGAGCGGATTCCGTCGGCATCGGCTTCTTTTACTTTCTTGAGATAAGCCATAATATTGGCGGCATATTGCTCGGCATTTTGCGCATCTTTGGTCATCAGTTCACGCAGAGCATCGTTTCGCATAATATTATCAAAGGCCAGGCGCATACTCAAGTCAGCGTTCAGTTCAAAATCCGGATTCGCAACTTTTCTGACATCGCCAAACCCCAAAACGTTTTCAAACATGGCTGATGCCCGCTCGTGATATTGGGCAAGCGCCTGCGGATTATCCTGCAAAGCCCATATCGGATAAGAGTTTGTTGTCGGCGAAGCAACGACGTAGGCTTGTTCCGAATAAGCCTTACCTTCTTGGTTATTTTGCTCCAACCATTTATCATAAACAAACTTGGCCACAAACTCTCGTCTGCCTTCCATATCCGAATTTTTCTCTAAAGTTTCTTTTAACTCGGCTACATCCTCGGGACGAAGTGATAATGTGTCAAAATATTTTGCATTACCGGTTGCTTCATACATATCCAACGCGTAGCCGGCTTCCACCATATTAGCCTTAATTTCGGTCAACATATTAAGTTTGGCCATATATTCCGGCGGTATATCGTATTGAAAAATTCCGAACTTCTTATCATCGTCTCGGTGAGAGATTTCGTGCTCAAGCATCATCATACGCTCATTTATATCTTTCGAGGTAAGAGCATCTATTGCCTTTTCTGCCCGTTCCTTGGTTACATTGTATTGTTGCATCACCAGATCAATACAATCATCTCTTTTTCCTTCCGGTATATTATAATGATTTATATATACGCTGTTAGTATCCTGATCATAACTCATAAAGTGCAGAAAATTTTTATCTTTCAGAGCATCATATAAGTTTATGTTAACATCGTTAAATTCGGTATCGTCGGAAAATTTATATAACATATTATCCAGATGCTCATCATTCCATACTTCTCTATTATAATCACTTTCCAGCAAAACGGTCTTCATCTGACCGTCCTGTTTTCTGAAAAATTTTCCTCTTCTGGGGTCGTATGTAATATCAAAACCGTATTTTTGCTGCAAATCGACAGTCGATTCCGAAGTATTTTCGACATCTCTTTGTACATCGTTCTCGCTCATATCTCGAAACTCTTGATCTCGCATTTGTTGCACGGTCCAGTCGTTTCCTTGACGCTTTTGCGCAAAAAGAAGGTCATTTTCTTCACTCGGCAGCACATATCTGCCGGTAGTCAAATAAAAATAGGCGGCATCGCTTACGGCTATATTTTCATCTTCCGGTATATTCAGCTTT